>NZ_JBPQTV010000311.1:0-7646 GCF_051386515.1 Streptomyces sp. URMC 123
CGTCGCGCCGGGGGGCGGCGCTCACGCGCCCAGGGACGCGCCTCCGTCGACGGTCAGGTCGTGCAGGGTGATGTGGGCCGCCGCGTCGGAGAGCAGGAAGACGACGGCGTCGGCGACGTCCGAGGGGCGGGCGAGCTTCCGCAGCGGGATGCCGACCCGGTACGCCTCGGGGTTGCCCTCGATGGTGCGCCGCGGCCCGGACTCGTCCGCCCACATCGAGGCGAGCATGGGCGTGTCGGTCGAGCCCGGCGCCACCACGTTGCAGCGGATGCCGAACCGCCCGACCTCCAGGCCGAGGCTCTTGGTGAACATGGTCGCCGCCGCCTTGGACGCGGCGTAGGCGGCCATCTGGGTGCGCGGGGTGTGGGCGGCGTTGGACGCCACCGTGACGATCACCCCGCGGCCGCGCGGCACCATCCGGCGCACCACCGCGCGGGAGAAGTGGAAGACGCCGTGCACATTGACCGCGAAGGTGGTGCGCCAGTCCTCGTCGTCGAAGTCGGCGACCTCCCCGAGCTTCAGCACACCCGCGCCGTTGACGAGGTAGTCCACCGGCCCGAGCGTCCGCTCGACCGCGTCGACCACCCGCTCCGCGGAGCGGCTGTCGGCGACGTCGGCCGGGAAGGCCGTGGTGCGCAGCCCGTCCGCGGCCATCTTCTCCACGATGTCGTCCAGCCGGGCCGCGTCCCGGTCGACGGCGGCCACGGCCGCGCCCCGCTCACCGAGCGCGCGGACCACGGCAGCGCCGATGCCCCCCGCCGCCCCGGTGACCAGGGCCACCTTGTTTTCCATGTCGGGACCTCCCTACGCGCCGTGCGACGCGTGCGAATCTCGCGTGACGAACTGGGGTGGGGTCGGCCCGGCCGGCGGCCGGACGCCCCGTCGGGACCGGTCAGCCCTGCCAGGCGGAGACGACGGAGATGGCCTGGTGGGGGTTGAGCCGCGGATCGCAGAAGCTGGTGTACTTCACGCCCACCTGGTCCACGCCGGACTCGTTCGGCACGCACTCGGTCACATGGTCCGGTGTGGTCTCCAGATGCAGCCCGCCGCCGACACCCCCGCCCGCGCGGACGGCGCACTGGAATTCCCGGATCTCCCGCGCGATCGTTTCCAGATAGCGGGTCTTGAGCCCGTCCGGAGTGGTCACGGTGTTGCCGTGCATGGGGTCGGTGAGCCAGATGACCGGGTGGCCGGCCGCGCGCACCGCGGAGACCAGCGCCGGCAGCCGCTCGCCCGCCACCCCGGCGCCCATCCGGGCGATCAGGGTGAGCCGGCCCGGCTCGCGCGCCGGGTCCAGCCGCTCGCACAGCTCCAGCAGCTCCTCCACCCGCATCTTCGGCCCGACCTTGCAGGCGACCGGGTTGACCACCTCGGCGAGCAGGGCCACATGGGCGCCGTCGACCTGCCGGGTGCGCTCGCCGATCCACGGCCAGTGGGTGGAGCCGAGCATCAGCCCGCCCTGGCCGTCGGGCCGCACCATGGGCAGCTCGTAGTCGAGCAGCAGCGCCTCGTGGCTGGTCCACACGGTCGGTTCGATCGCGGTGCAGCGGCTGTCGCCCCAGCCGAGGTGGCCCATGATGTCCTGGGCGGCCTGGTAGCCGGCGAGCAGGCGCCGCGGGTCGGGGCGGCGGCTCTCGGGGTCCGGCTCCGGGCTGTTGACCATGTGGCCGCGGAAGACGGGCAGTTCCACCCCGCGCACGCGCTCGGTCGGGCTGGAGCGGGGCTTGCCGTACTGGCCGGCCATCCGGCCCGCCCGCACCACCGGCTTGTGACTGATCATCTTGAGCGCGCCGGCCAGCAGGTCGAGCACCGCCGACTTGCGGGCCACGTACCCCACCGTGGACTCGGCCGGGTCCTCGGCGCAGTCGCCCGACTGCACCACCTGGGCCTCCCCCGCGGCGACCCGGGCCAGCAGGTGGCGCAGGGTGCGCACGTCCTCGGCCCGGACCAGCGCGGGGCGGGCGGCGAGCTCCTCGCGGACGAGCCGCACGCGCGCCTCGTCGCCCCACTCCGGCTGCTGTAGAGCGGGTTTCAGTCGGATGTCGAGCTGAGCGTTGTCCACTGATGCCTCCGGTCAGGATTGGGCGGTGAGCAGGGCGGGCCCGGGCGGGCCGGTGGTCACGGGCGCGGGACCAGACCCGCGTGGTCCCAGTGGCGCAGTTGCGGGGCCTTGAACGTGGGGGCCAGGGCGGCCACCCGCTCCCCGCCGAGGACCAGGGTGGTCGGCCGCTCCGGCGCGAAGACGGGCCAGTCGGGCGCGCTCGCGCTGTGCGGCACCCCGGTCCTGGCGAAGGAGGCCACCAGGTCGATGAGGGTGTCGGAGATCCGCCGCTCCAGCGGGCCGTCCCCGAAGACGGGGGCGTTCTCCGGCCGTCCGTAGGTGCCGAACAGGAACGGAGAGGTGGCCTCGTGCGGGGTGCCGAAGTGCGGCGGTCGGACGGGGTGGGCGAACTCCATGACGTACTGGGGGGAGGCGCCCTCGCGGGCGTGCCGCTCGGCGAGCCGCAGGATCTGGTAGCGGAAGAGCCCGTCGCCGTAGACCTCGGTCCAGATCGACAGCGGGTCCTGCGGCAGCCCCTCGGCCTCGGCGGCCGCCCGGTAGGCGGTGACGCACTCGGTCACCTGCCGGTCGTCGACCTCGGCGGCCAGCTTGTACAGATAGGCCCGGATGTAGTCGCGCAGGTCCTCCTCGGTCTTCGGGGGCGGGGTGGGGAAGGGGTAGCCGGGGCCGGTGAAGAACGAGCCCTCGGTGCGGGTGTAGATGGGCATCACGGGGATGCGCGGGGTGGGCAGCTGCCAGTCGTAGCCGCGCATCCAGCGGCCGTCGACGACCGCCGCCTGATACTCGCGGCCGCCGGTGACGGGCCGGGTGGTGGGGCTGCCGGAGAAGATCTTCTCCCAGGCCGCCTTGAGGGCGGTGGCGTCGGCCCGGCGCAGCCCGGCCACGGTGGTGCCCAGCTCGCGCGCCACGCGCTCGTACACCTCCCGGGACTCCTCCGGCGTCAGCGTGACGCCGGGCTCCCAGATGTGGCAGGCGCTGATCGGGACGATCCGCCGGACGATGCCGCGCAGTTCGGGCATGAGCGCGAGCTGGTAGGTGCTGGAGCCGCCGGCGGAGGTGCCGCAGACGGTGATGTTGCCGGGGTCGCCACCGAACGCGGAAGCGTTTCTGTGGACCCAGCGCAGCAGCGCCGCCTGGTCCTGGAGGCCCCAGTTGGCACAGCTCCCGGTCTGCGGGTCGGTGAGGTCCTCGTGCAGGCCCCAGCCGAACGCCCCCAGCCGGTAGTTGAAGGTGATGACGACCATGTCGCCGTACGCGGCGGGGCGGGCCCCGTCGTACTGCGGCTCGTGGCCGGCCCCCAGGAACCAGCCGCCGCCGTGGATGTAGACCAGCACCGGCCGCGACCCCTGGGTGCCCGGCGTCCAGACGTTGGCGTACAGCGAGTCCTCGCTGGAACCCGGCAGATACGACTGGAAGGACGCGGGGCCGAAGGCGGCCGCGTCGCGCACCCCGGTCCAGGGGACCGGGGGCCGCGGCGAGGAGAACCGCAGCGGCCCGACCGGCGGCGCCGCGTACGGCACGCCCCGGAAGACCGAGAGCTCCCCCTGGCGCACGCCCCGGACGAGGCCGGCGCTGGTCCTGGCCAGCGGGCGCTCGGCGGTGGCCGGCCCGGCGGCGGACGGCGTCCGCCCCAGGGCCGCCGCGCTCGGCGCCGCGGCGGTCGCGGCAGCGGCGGCGGCCACCGCCACGAAGGCGCGGCGGCGCAGTTCGGCGAGCTGCGGTTCAGCCATCGGTCCGCTCCCGCCGGCCGGCCTTCGCTGTGCGCGCGGAGGCCGAAGCCGGTGCTGGTGCCATTCCGGTGGACGAGTAGTGGATGACGGCGACATCGATCATGTCCGTGGTGCCCCTCGCTGATCGGACAATCCCCGCCGGGTCCGCTGGTGGAGAAACACTCGGCGGAGAGTGGACTGTCCAGATCTTGTGCTCGCGCCGAGGACACTGCCAATAGCGTTCGGAGCACTCCGTCAGATATGCCGCACTCCATCAGGTCGCCGGACGCGACCCGTTTTCGAGGCGACCTGACTGACTTTTACCGGGTCCTTCGGCTCCGCTCGAGTCCTGCCTTACTCTTGCCGTCCCGCTTTTGCCGTGGCACAGGCGCACCGCTGACGGGAGTTGGGATGTTTCGATGACGGAGCGGACAGCAGTACCGAGCGGCGCGGCCCTGCGCCCCCTCGTGTGTGAGGGCGTCTCCCCCTGGCTGGACGGGAGCTGCCGGAGCCTGCTCGCCTCCGGCGCGACCACCCGCCTGGTGCGGGACACCGGGATGCGCGGCGCCCTGGCCGATCCGGCCATTCTGGCCACCGCCCTGACCGAGGAGCCCTCCTACCGCGACCAGCTCGGCCACCTCGCCGCCCGCGAGGTGGACCCCGCCGCCGCGCTGCGCGCCATCACCGCCTACGACGCCCGCTGGTCCTGCGACGAGCTGCTGCCGGTCTACGAGGCCACCGAGGGCCGCGACGGCTATGTGTCGATGGACCTCGACCCCCGCCCCGGCCGGGACCCGGCGGCGATCGTCGCGGCGGCCCTGTCCCTGACCCGGGCGGTGAACCGGCCCAACGTCCTGGTGAAGATCCCCGCGACGGCGGCGGGCCTGGCCGCCGTGCGGGACTGCCTGGCGCTGCGCCTGGGGGTGCACGTCACCGAGGTCTTCTCCACCGCCCGCTACCAGCAGGTCGTCGACGCCTACTTCGACGGGCTGGAGCGGGCCCGCGGCGACGGGCTGCCGCTCTCCGCCGTCGCCTCGGTGGTCTCGGTGCCGGTGGCGCGGCTGGACCAGGCCGTGGACAGCCGGCTGCGGGCGCTGGGCGGCGGCGCGGCCCGTCGGCTCTCCGGCGCCGCGGGCACCGCGCTGGCCCGGCTGCTCTACCGGGTGTACGAGGAGCGGCTGGGCGGCACCCGCTGGCGCGCGCTGACCTCGGCCGAGGCCCGCCCGCAGCGGCTGGTGTGGCTCACCGCGCCGCCCGCGCCCGCCGTGGCGGAGCCCGAGGGGCTCGTCCCGGGCGCCCTGCGCTACGCCGAGCGGCTCGTCGCCTGGGGCACGGTCAGCGCGCTGCCGCCGGCCGCGCTGCGCGCGGGCGTCGCCGCCGAGCGGCTCACCGGGGACACGCTCACCGACGAGCACGAGGCCGGCGAGGAGGTGTGGCGCGGGCTGGAGGGGCTGGGCATCGGCCGGAACGCGACGGCGGCCGCGCTGGAGGCCGAGGGCGAGCGCCGCGGCCGGGAGATCTGGCGCCGGGTGCGGGCGGGCGTCCGCGAGGGCCTGCGGGCGGCAGCGCTGCCGCGCACGGCCCACGCGTGAGAAGCGGCCGTACGACGCGGGCCGAAGCCCGTGCGTACGACGCCGCGTGAGCGGTTTCCGTCGAATGACACGGGGCCCGGGAACGAATTCCGCTCGGAAATCACCGACGCCCTGCCGGAATCCCCGTGGACGATCGATGGACCCGTTCCCCGAGTCCCGGTAGAAATCCCACACGGGGACCGCCCCGGCCCCTTTCCGGCCATCCGTCCCACCCGTATCGCGTGCGGTGTTGAACAGTTGACGCTCAGTCCGGAGAATGCGTAGCTTCCGCGGGGAGAGCCATTGCTCGAACAAAGCCGTGGCTGTGGAACCGGAATTCGCGGGGGAGATCGTGACCCAGGACGGGAGCTGGTCGGCGGACGCCCTCACCGTGCTCGAACTCCTGGCGAACGAGGCCCCCATCGGCCAGTTCGAGTCCCTGGTGGCGGAGGCCCGCCGCAGGGGGGTGTCGGGGCCCGAGCTGGAGCTGCTGGAGCGCGCCAAGGGGCTCGGCCTGAGCGTGCACGCCCAGCTCGACCGCCGCCAGCAGCGCGAGGCCGGCCTCTTCGCGCTCGTCGAGACCGCCCGCGACCTGGCCATGCCCTACGACCTGGACACCCTGCTCAAGGTCATCACCCGCCGCGCCCGCACCCTGCTCGGCCTCGACATGTCGTACATCGGCCTGCCCGACGAGGAGCAGGGCTTCTTCTACGTCCGCACCTCCGACGGCCACACCTCCACCCTCAACGTGGGGCTGCGGCTGCCGGACGGCACCGGTCTCGGCAGCGACGTGCTGACCCGCCCGGCGCCGTTCTGGACCCCCGACTACCTGGCGGACGAGCGCATCCACCACAACAGCGTCGTCGACAACGTCATCCGCGCCGAGGGGCTGCGCGCCATCCTCGCCGTCCCCCTCAGCCACGGCTCGCGCCCGTACGGGGTGCTGTACGCCGCCGACCGGAGCGTGCGGCACTTCTCCGCGGACGAGATATCCCTGATGAGCTCGCTCGGCGACCTGGCGGGCGTGGCCATCGAGAAGGCCCGGCTGCTGGACGACGCGACCGCCACGGTCACCGAGCTGCAGCAGAACGCCGGGGAGGCCCAGGCGGGCCTGCGCGGGCTGCGGGAGCTCGGCGAGATCCACGCCCAACTGATCGATCTGGTGCTGGCCGGCTGCGACCTCACCACCCTGGCCCGGGAGGCCGCCCGGCGGCTCGGCGGCGCGCTGCGCGTCCGCTCGGCCAACGGCACCGTGCTGACGACCGTCGGCAGCGTCCCGGAGGACGAGGGCCGGGCCGCGATCATGGCGGGGATGGACGCCCATGCCGCGCGCGAGCCGGTGCCGCTGGACAACGGCCTGTGGGCGGCGCCGGTCCTGGCCGACCACGAGAGCCTGGGCACGCTGACGCTGGCGCCCGGCCGGCCGTTCACCGAGCGGGACGAGCGGCTGCTGGGCCTCGTCGCCCAGGCCACCGCCGTCCTGCTGATGCTGCACAGCAGCCGCACCGCCGCCGCCGAGGGGCACGTACGGGACGAGCTGCTCGACGACCTGCTGGCCGACCGGCCGCGCCCGCCGCGGCAGCTGGAGCGGCGCGCCACCCGCCTCGGCCTCGATCTGAGCACCCCGCACGTGGTCGTGGTCGCCCGCCCGGAGGGCGAGGCGCCCGGCAAGGCGTCGATCTGGGCGTCGAGTTACGCGCACCGCCTGGGCGGGCTGAAGACCGTGCAGGGCGGCTCGGCGGTGATGCTGCTGCCCGGCGGCGACGCGGGCGAGGTCGCCCGCGCCGTGGCCGACGAGCTGACGCCGCTGCTGGGCCACCCGGTGACCGTGGCCGCCGCGGGGCCCGTCACGGACACCTCCGGCGTGGCCGGTAGCCACCAGGAGGCCCTGCGCTGCCTGGACGCCATGACGGCGCTGGGCGCGACCGGCCGTGCGGCCTCCGCCCGCGAGCTGGGCTTCCTGGGGGTGCTGCTCTCCGACAACCACGACGTCGAGGGGTTCATCGACTCCGCCATCGGCCCGGTGCTCGACTACGACCGGCAGCGGTTCACCGAGCTCACCCGCACCCTGGAGGTCTACTTCGACACCGGCGGCAGCCCCACGTACGCGGCCAAGGAGCTCCATGTGCACCCCAATACGGTCGCCCGCCGGCTGGAGCGGATCGGCGAGCTGCTGGGGGCGGAGTGGCAGAAGCCGGACCGCGCGCTGGAGGTCCAGCTCGCGCTCCGGCTGTCCCGCGTCCGCCGGGGCCCCCCGCGTCGTCGAGGCCGCTGGAGCCGCTGGAGCCGCCGGGGGCACCGGGG
>NZ_JBPQTV010000312.1:0-7641 GCF_051386515.1 Streptomyces sp. URMC 123
CCGGGGGGACATGCAGGGGCATGGTGGGTCGCCTCTCACTGGTGGAGACACGTGGAGCTGGGCAGGTGCTGACGGCGCTGTCGGCGTGCGGGGGGCCGGAGGGGGCCGGAGATCGAAACCGGCGGCGCCTGCTCTCTGCCTCGACGTGAAGAGTTTATACGACACGTGTTCACACAGTGTTTCCGCTAGCTGTCGTGCGTATTACCGGCAAGGCGATATCAGGACGGTCCTCGCGCGGCATTCCGCCGATTGTGTCCGGTGGTTCTCCATCATGACCTGGGGGTTCCTCCGGATAACGGTAGGCTGATTCGCATCGGTATTTTTCACCAGCCATAAGCGCCGTACCGGACGATCGGCTATGCCAGCGGTATGTGCCGTCACATGTGTATCTTCCAGCCTAGCGGGCAGAGGGTCTCCGCCGGGCGTAATCGATCACATTGCCGGGCATCATCGACCGTGACATGGGCGGCCGGCGACGCTGCCGACCCATTCGATGGAGGGACACTTCGATGGGCGAGAAGGTCGTGGCCGGCGGGTTCGACCTGTCCGATCGACAGCGCTACCGCACCAGGCTGCACCAGTGCCTCGAGGGGCTGGCGCGGCTGTTGGAGGAGAAGCGGTTCGACCGTCCCAGGAACCTCGTGGGTCTGGAGATCGAGCTGAATCTCGCCGGTCCCGACGGACTGCCGAGAATGATGAACGCGGAGGTGCTCAAGCGGATAGCGAGCGGTGATTTCCAGACCGAACTGGCCCAGTTCAACCTGGAAGTGAACATTGTTCCGCACCGATTCGGCGCGCGCGTTCTCGACCAGCTCGCGGAAGAACTCCGTACCGGCCTCGCCTATGCCGATCGAAAGGCCCAGGAGGTCTCCGCGGAAATTGTGATGATCGGAATTCTGCCCACGCTCACCGGGCGGGATCTGGTCTCCGCGAACCTTTCCGACGTCGATCGTTACCGGCTGCTCAACGAGCAGGTCATCGCGGCCCGGGGAGAAGACATCGCCCTCGACATCGAGGGCGTAGAACGGCTCACGTACACCTGTCAGTCCATCGCCCCGGAGGCCGCCTGCACCTCCGTGCAGCTGCATCTCCAGGTCACGCCCGGGCGGTTCGCCGCCGTCTGGAACGCGGCCCAGGCCGTCGCGGCCGTACAGATCGCGCTGGGCGCCAACTCGCCCTTCCTCTTCGGCCGGGAGCTGTGGCGCGAGTCCCGGCCGCCGCTGTTCCAGCAGTCCACTGACACCCGCCCGCCGGAGCTCAAGGCCCAGGGGGTGCGGCCGCGCACCTGGTTCGGGGACCGCTGGGTCGACTCGGCGTTCGACCTCTTCGAGGAGAACGTCCGCTACTTCCCCGCGCTGCTGCCCATCTGCGGCGAGGAGGACCCGCTGCGGGTGCTGGACCGGGGCGAGACCCCGAGCCTGCAGGAACTCACGCTCCACAACGGCACGATCTACCGCTGGAACCGGCCGGTGTACGGCGTCGCCGACGGCGTCCCCCATCTGCGGGTGGAGAACCGGGTGCTGCCCGCCGGCCCCACGGTCACGGACGTCATTGCCAACGCCGCCTTCTACTACGGGCTGGTACGGGCGCTGGCGGAGGAGCCGCGGCCCATCTGGTCGCGGCTGCCGTTTGCCACCGCCTCCGCCAACTTCGACACCGCCTGCCGGTACGGCATCGACGCGGTGCTGCGCTGGCCCCGGTCGGGGCGGGGAGGCGTGACCGAGGTGCCCGCGGTGCGCCTGGTGCGGGACGAGTTGCTGCCGCTGGCCGCCGCGGGGCTGGACGCCTGGGGCGTGGAGCCGGCCGACCGCGATCACTATCTGGGCGTGATCGAGGAGCGCTGCCGGCGCAAGGTCAACGGCGCGAGCTGGCAGGCGAAGACGTTCCATCTGGCGCTGGACGGTGGCCTCGACCGGGAGGCGGCGCTGGCGGCGACGACCCGGCGCTACTGCGAGCTGATGCGTACGGGGGAGCCGGTGCATCTGTGGCCGGCCGTCTTCCCGGGCTGACGTCTTCCCGGTCGGTCCCTGTTTCCGACCTCCCGACCGGCCGCGCTCGTTCCCCGGGCCTCCTCGTGCCTCCTCGGGTCTCCCTGGGCCGGTGTGCGGTGGCGGCGCGGCGTGCGGCAAGCTGTGACGACCCCGCGGGGCGGAACGGTGGAACGGAGACAGGTGTGCTGGCAGAGTCGGGCCGCGTGGCCGATCCCTCGTCCCGGCGGCGGCTGCTGAGCCAGGAGACCCTGCTCGTGCTGGCCCTGTCGGTCGGCGCCAGCGCGGTGTCCGCGCTGATCAGCTTCGCCGGTTCGGCCACCCGGCCGGGCGGGCTCAAGGACCAGGCCGCCACGCTCAACAGCAGCCAGGCGCCCGGCCGCCCCTGGCTGGACCTGGCCTGGCAGCTCTTCGGGATCGCCACGGCGCTGGTGCCCGTCCTGCTGGTGGCCCACCTGCTGACGCGGGAGGGGGCCGGGGGCCTGCGGGCCATCGGCCTGGACCGGCGGCGGCCGGGCTTCGACCTGACCCGCGGCGCGGGCGTGGCCGCGGCGATCGGCGGCACGGGGCTCGCCTTCTACCTCGCCGTGCGGGCGGCCGGATTCAACCTCACGGTCGTGCCCGAGTCGCTGCCGGACGTCTGGTGGAAGCTCCCGGTGCTGATCGCCTCGGCCGTCCAGAACGCCCTCCTGGAGGAGGTCGTGGTGATCGGCTACCTGCTCCGCAGGCTGGGCCAGCTGGGCTGGACGCCGATGGCCGCGCTCGCCACGAGCTCCGTGCTGCGCGGCTCGTACCACCTCTACCAGGGCGTGGGCGGCCTGATCGGCAACATGGTGATGGGTGCGGTCTTCGTGCTCCTGTACCGCCGCTGGGGGCGGGTGGGGCCGCTGGTCGCGGCCCACGCCCTGATCGACATCGTGGCGTTCGTGGGGTACGCGCTGCTCGCGGGCAGGGTCGGCTGGCTGCCGACGGCGTGACGGGGCCCTTGCGGCGCCCCGCGGCGTGTCCCGCGGCGTGCCCGGTGGCGCGCCCGGCGTGAGCCGTTCGCCGCGCGCCCGCCGCGTGCTCGCCGCGCTCCCGTCGGCAGCTCAGGGCGCGACGAGCAGCTCGCCCTCGATCACCGTCACGGCCCGCCCGGTCAGCCTCGTACGCTCGCCGCGCAGCGCCGTCGCCACGTAACCGGTGCGCGCCGAGACCTGGAGCCCGGTCAGCTCGGAGCGCCGCAGCCGCTCCGACCACAGCGGCGCCAGGGCCGTATGCGCGCTGCCGGTGACCGGGTCCTCCCCGATGCCGCAGCCGGAGCCGAAGAAGCGCGACACGAAGTCGTGGCCGCGGCTCGCGTCCTCGGCCGCCGCCGTCACGATCACACCCCGCCAGTCGAGCCGCCCGACGGCGGCCATGTCGGGGTCGAGCTCGCGCACGGTCCGCTCGTCGGCCAGCTCGACCAGCAGATCGCCGATGTACTCGCCGGTGTCGTACGCGCGCAGCGGCCGCGCCCCGAGCGCCTCCTCCAGGCCCTCGGGAATCTCCACCGGGGTGAGCGGGGCCGTGGGGAAGTCCAGCGTGATGGCGCCGCTGTCGTCGGCGGTCGCGGTGAGCAGACCGCTGAGGGTGCTGAAACCGATGGTGCCGGAGCCGGAGCCGGAGCCGGAGCCGGAGCCGGCGCTGGTGTCGGCGCCGGTGGTGCGCAGCACATGGGCGGTGGCCAGGGTGGCGTGCCCGCACAGCTTGACCTCGGTGGTGGGGGTGAACCAGCGCAGCGCCCAGCCGGCTCCGGCGCCGTCGGCCAGCCGGTGCGCGAAGGCCGTCTCCGAGAGATTGACCTCGGCCGCGACCCGCTGCATCCAGTCGTCGGCGGGGAAGGCGTCCCCGTCCAGAATCACGACGCCCGCCGGGTTCCCGGCGAAGGGGCGATCGGTGAAGGCATCGACGATCCGAATCCTCATGCGGCGACCCTACGCCCGCCACGCGCCCCCGTACCAAGGCCAATTGCCCCGAAGTGGCTCGGGGTGACGCCTCCCTGGGCCCGGTGGCCCGCGCCGCTCCCGCGAGTGGCCCCCGGGCGGTCCGAAGGAAGGTCCGGTGGTCCTGGCCCGACGGTGACGCTCCCGAAGACGTGACGCTCCCGAAGCGGGGCGGCAGGTCACGCTTTCGCTCGGCCGGCGGTGTGGCGACGTTCGGGCGGCGCTGCGCCGCTTCGCCGCCTCGGGGCCTCTTTACGAGGCCACTTGGGCAGGGAAAACGCAACTTCGACAGGGTCTGCGGACGGGGCTATCTTCGCCTGACATTCGGCGCCGCCCACAGTCGCGCAGGGGTTCCATTCCGCCTGAGTCACCCGCAAGGGGAGTCGAGCACGCCCACAGCTCCCCGCCCCCATGCGCAGGCCGCCGAATCGAGTCCACGCCCGGACAGCGAAAGCGTCAGGGACTTCCACACCAGGCCCTCGGCCAGGGAGAGACGCATGCCTCAGCTTGCTCTGTACACGTTCGGCGTCCTGAAGTCGCCCCTCACCGATCCCGCACCTCTCACGCGGGAGTTCCATGAGAGCGGTGAGGCGGTGTACCGGGAGATCGGCCGGCACCCCGGATACATCGCTCATGCCCGAGCGGCGGATCGCAGCCTGGGCGCACGGACCGATTTCGACTCGGACTGGGGTGAGTGGGGAGAGTTCGCTGTTCCGGCCTGGTATGGGAAGGGCCGCACTGCGGAAACCGTCGCCCTGGCCGCGACCCTCTCACTCTGGACCGACCTGCGATCCGCCTTCGACGCCGTCTACACCGGCCTGCACCGCGCGGGGCTCAACAGGCGTTACGACTGGTTCGAGCGGACGGGGCACCCGGGTCACGTGTTCTGGTGGGTCGCCGACGGCGCGATACCCACCTGGCGGGACGGGGTTTCCAGGCTGGAGCACCTCCACGACCACGGCTCGGCGCCGTACGCCTTCACCTTCCACCACTCGTTCGACCCGGGCGGAGCGCCGACCGGGCTCAAAGGCGGCGGACAGCGGTAGCGACTCGTCCCTGCCCGACCCGCCTGTGACCTGTCATCTCAGCGAAGCTGAACGGATGATCGTTAGTCTCACCGAAGGTTGAGCACTTGCTCGGCCTTCGGGCTGGGGGTGCGGTGGAAGCGCTGTCGCGCGCGTACGGCGATGAGGCGTTAACGGCGTTTGGGCTGGACTTTCTCATTGACGGGAGAGCGGCGTCGGCTCCCGCTGGGAGCGAGTTGACAGGTTGCGTACGAGATAGTTGAGCCCGTCCGGCCGTTCCGCTGGAACAAGGGCACGCCGGGCTTCGCGGGCTGGTACTACTCGACGACTATGCGTGATCACGTGGGCTATGAGTCGTGGCTGGAGCGGGACCGGCTGATCCTGCTCGACCGAGATCCGCAGGTCAGGGCGATATCGTCGCAGCCGTTCTGCACTGGCATGACGGCGAGAGGCGTCGCCGCCACGCCCCTGACTACTTCGTCCGGCTGGTTACAGGGCAGGCTCGGATTGTGGACGTCCGTGCTGAGGACGACATGGACGACGGCACGCGGGAGGGTTAGGCGGATCTCTCAGGAGGGTTGCTGGAGACCGGAAGCCTGGTCAGGAGTGAGGGGCGGCGGCAATGAGCCGACTGAGGCGCCCGCCGATCCTGGCAGTTGGAGAGCGGGTTCGGTTCGACGGGCAGGTCCGCGGAGTGCTCGAAGTAACCGCGCAGGCCGCAGTTCTGGAGGACGCGGAGGCCCCGCATCGCGTGGTGGCTTTGCTCGATCTGTTCGCGGCAGAAGACTTCGAGGTCCTGTTCCGCCCGGAGCGGATACCGCTGCCTCCGCATCTGGCTTGGACCTCAAGGAAGGGGTCGCCGGGCTGGCTGATCGCCGAGCGGCCCGCAAGCGACCGGAGTTCGGGACGGTGGACATCAGAGTGGTCGAGGCAATGCGCCAGGCCATCGACGAAGGTGTCGACCCCTCGACTCGGACCGCGTCCTACCTGATCTGGCGGACAAAAGAGATCCTCACGCAGACCGAGGACGAAGACGGGACGGAGACGGAGGACGACGAGACCGAGGACGGACAATCGGGGCCCCAGTGGCCTTCCCGGGCCACGCTCTACCGGTTGGTGGAGAAACTGACGGCGGGTACTCACACTCTGGACTCGGCGGTGACGCGCCGTT
The DNA here is from genome assembly GCF_051386515.1 of Streptomyces sp. URMC 123. Lineage (NCBI taxonomy): Bacteria > Bacillati > Actinomycetota > Actinomycetes > Kitasatosporales > Streptomycetaceae > Streptomyces > Streptomyces sp. URMC 123. The sequence continues at coordinate 6,149 of NZ_JBPQTV010000312.1, forward strand.
CGAAGGCGCATGTTCATCTGCATGTCGCCGCACCGCCTACCTTCAGCATCAGCAGGGACGCGCTTTGGCGACGGCTTCCAGCGCCGACGATGATCCTTCCCGCCCAGAAGACCGTCGTTGCATAGCCTGCGAAAAGCCTCTACCTCAGGACTCTCGATCGCATCGCCAGACGTGCTCAGCAACCTGTCGGCAGCACCCCCGCCGCTGGAGTCGACTCACTTCGCCCGAGAAGTTCCTCCGCTCGCCAGCCGAGACCTGTGAGTTCTGCCAGGACCCACTCCCGAAAGCGAAGCCGGGGACTGGTCAGCGACGCTGGTGCTCATACCTCTGCGGTCAACGAGCCCGCCGCAGACTCGACCCAGCCCCCTACAGGATCCGGACCTGCGAGCACTGCCAGACCCCCATCGAGAGGACAGATTCGGAAGAGCCCGTCGATGGTGCTCGAGGAACTGCCGGGAGAAGGGCCAGCGTCGCCGCCGCAAACTTGCTGTTGGTGACAGCTAGGCAAGGGGGCCTCGCGTTCGCCTTCATGCCTGGGCAGTCGGCGGGGGCGGCGGTTCAGACAGCGACGCGGCTTGGCACGGCGTCCGCTCGCCCATAGTTGAGCACGTGGGCAAGGACTTCTCGAAACTGGGCGAGGTCTTCTGCCGGCGCTTCGATGACGGCCTCGATCTCGCTGTCATCCAATCGCAGGTCGTCCAGAGCGTCAGGGTTCAGTGAGACATGGAGGACATTGCCCCTCAGAACGGCTTCACGCACACAGCCATACGCGGTCCCCTGACCGGCTGTGACCAGGCAGTGAGTGTCCATCCCCAGAGCTATCTCCTGGTCATCGGGATCGTCCTCACCCGCCATGAACATCAGGATGAAGCCGCTGCCATCTTCTCGCTCGGCGAGCGCAGCTTCAGTGAAGTAGCCCTCCGGGTCGATCTCGGTTCTGGCGGCGCGGGCGATGAATCGGTACGTCATGAGGGCGTTCTATCAGTGCGTCCCTCTGAGCCTCCAGACAGGGGCAAGACTGAACAGAGGGAAGGGCGGAAAGTGCGTCACCAGCGTCACCTCTACAAGCATCCGCAGGTCAAGGAGCTGGTGCGGGCCCGAGACTGCGTCACCCAGAACCGCTCGGCAGAGCATATTCGCTGAGACGAGCCGCCGAAACGGCACATTCACTGAGACGAACGCGGATCTGAGCATCTTCGTTGAGACCTGAGCAACCTTCGCTGAGACAGGTCAACTGATGACCCGTCTCGGACGATCTGGTCTCGGGGCAGGTCTGTGACCTGTGACGACCAGATCATTTGAGACGCGGGGCGTCGAAAATCTCAGCTGATGTGGACCCTGGTCAGCGGATCGGCTGTCGTTGACGATATGCCTTCTGCCGGCAACGGTGCGAACAGGTCCGTCGTCGAGCCCGACCGCGACCTGTCGGCAGTGGTCCTGCGCAGACCGTGCAGGACGGTGTGATCTGGGCCGGGGGGGGGGGGGGGGGGGGG
>NZ_JBPQTV010000313.1:0-7588 GCF_051386515.1 Streptomyces sp. URMC 123
GGGGTGTGGCGTCGGCCGCGCCGGTGAGGGGGGCGGCCAGCGCGAGGGTGAGGAGGGAGGCGGCCAGGGCTGTCGCCCCTCTGCCGCGCGTGCGCAATCGCATGGGTGTCTCCTGGGCTGTCCAGTGCGACGGATGAAATGCGAGCGTCCGCGCCAGTGTCGAGAGATGTCATGCTCAGGTCAATAGACCGCGCGCCCGGCCGGGGGAGTGGCCGAAACCAAACCCTCCGGGTCGTCGTTCACCGGAGGTGATTGCCCGTCAGGAGTGGCGGCCCAAGAATGCGCATGACAAAACCTCGGTCCGCCGCCCCGGCGCGGCGGGCCGGGGACCGCGGTTCAGGCACGGAGAGGACCCCCCATGTCACGACCTCTCGTCGGCGCGTTCACGGCTCTGGTGCTCACCGGGGCCGCCAGGGGCGGCGGGGCGGCCGAGACGGCCCGGTAGGCCGCCGAGATCCCGGGGCTCAGCCCGGTGGGGGCGGGCGGCGTGTCCCGCCGCACCAGCAGGGTGTCCGCCGACAGCGGGTCACCGGCCGCCGGGGCGTGCGCGGGGCGCGGTGGCCCGTCCGGCAGCGGCGGCATCCCCGGGAGCGGTGCCGTGCGCGGGGCGCGGGCCCTGCGCCGCCGGGTCGGAGCCGGGCCCGGCCGCAGTACGGACGCCGCCAGCCGGGACAGCCGCCGCCGCTGCGCGGGCGGGAGCAGCCGTACGGCCACCGCCAGGGCGACGGCCACCAGGCACAGCGAGTACATCGCCACCACCCAGCCGGCGGCGGGCCGGCCGGCGTTGAGGCCGTGCAGCAGGGCGGCGCACCAGGCGGGGTAGGCGAGGGCGTGCAGGGCCCGCCAGCGCGCGGCGACGGGCCCGGGGGTGGCGAAGACGCTGCGCAGGGCCCCGGTGGCGGCCGCGATCACCATCAGATGGGCGGCGAGCGAGCCGAGGCCGATCAGCCCGGCGGCGCCGCCGAACCCCAGCCCGAAGGGCACGAGGGTGCCGAGCAGGCCGACATGGCCGGAGGCGAGTTTGAGCGTGATGTGCAGCAGAAGGAATCCGAGGGACGCGATGGCGGTCACCCGGTGAATTCCCTGGGCGAGCAGGCGCTCGCGCGGTTCCAGCACGGTCCTGTCGGTGGCGATCAATCCCCAAACGACGGCGCTGGTGAGCGACAGCAGAGTGAGCACGCCCCCGGTGAAGTCCAGCATGGCGCGCAGTCGATCGCCGCTGACCAGTGCGATAACGGGAATCAACACGATCACTGTGGCGGAACCGGCATAAAGGACTGGCCGGGAAACGGTGCTCGGGGTGCGAATCTTGCGATGAGGGTGCATGGCGGCGACTCCGGGATGGTGCGGGAATTGGGGCCCCGGATCGGCATGCTAAGGAGATCGGTCAATGGTCATACGGTTGTTTGCTTATTTGGTCGAATGTCAATTGGCGATGCCCTGCTCGTTTGCCGGAAGAGCCGGATCATGAGGCTTTTGCCGGTCGGGGTGGGCGTCTCCTGGTCCGTGCCAATGCGCCGGCCGTCGTCCCTGGCGCGCCCGGCGCCCGCGGTGACCGGTTGTCGTACGCCGGCCGCCGCGCCGACCCCGTGGGCCACCCCCGGCCCCCTGCCGTGACCGCCGGGCGCCTCGGCCCGCCCGGCTCCGGCGGGCACGGCGGCGCGCGGCGGTCGCCGGGGCCGTACCCCGCCCTTCCCGTCGATGTCCCGCTCATGGCCGCTTATCGGTGCCCCGCCCGGCCGCTCGATGCGGCTCGGAGGGACCCTGCGGTACCCTGACGCCATGCGTGCCGTACGCCTTCTGCTTAGCGGGCCGCGCTGATCAGTCCCGACCGGGAGCCGGATTCTCCGCGAGAGATCCCCGGGCCCCGGGTCGGAATCGGCGCGGCGTCCCCTCCTGTGCGAGGGGATTTTTTGTTTCCCGCACCGGCGCCCCGCCGGCAGAGACGATCGATGGAGCTTAGAGGACGATGAGCGAGACCAATTCCCCTGCCGAGGTGGCCGCGCCGCACCGCTATACCGCGGCGATGGCCGCCGATATCGAGGCACGCTGGCAGGACTTCTGGGACGCCGAGGGCACCTACGAGGCACCGAACCCCGACGGCGATCAGGCCGGTCCGGCCGGGGTCGCCGAGCGCCCCAAAAAGTTCATCATGGACATGTTTCCGTACCCCTCGGGTGCGGGACTGCACGTCGGTCATCCGCTGGGCTATATCGCCACCGACGTCTTCGCTCGCTTTCAGCGCATGACCGGTCACAATGTGCTGCACAGCCTCGGATTCGACGCCTTCGGTCTGCCGGCCGAGCAGTACGCCGTGCAGACCGGCACCCACCCGCGGGTGTCCACCGAGGCCAATATCGAGAACATGCGGCGCCAGCTGCGCCGGCTGGGCCTGGGCCACGATCCGCGCCGCTCCTTCGCCACGATCGACCCGGACTACTACAAGTGGACCCAGTGGATCTTCCTGCAGATCTTCAACTCCTGGTACGACCCGGAGGCGGACAAGGCCCGTCCGATCGCCGAGCTCGTTCAGCAGTTCGAGAGCGGGCAGCGCCCCGTTCCCGCCGTCGGCTCCGGCGACGGCGCGGCGGGCGAGCGCTCCTGGGGTGAGCTGACCCCCGCCGAGCGCGCCGACGTCCTGGGTCAGTACCGGCTGGCGTACGCCTCGGACGCGCCCGTCAACTGGTGCCCCGGCCTGGGCACCGTACTGGCCAACGAGGAGGTCACGGCGGAGGGCCGCTCCGAGCGCGGCAACTACCCCGTTTTCAAGGCCAAGCTGCGCCAGTGGAACATGCGGATCACCGCGTACTCCGAGCGCCTGCTCGCCGACCTGGACGCGCTGGACTGGCCGGACGCCATCAAGCTCCAGCAGCGCAACTGGATCGGCCGCTCCGAGGGCGCCCGGGTCGACTTCCCGGTGGGCTCCGAGGGCGCGAGCATCACCGTCTTCACCACCCGGCCCGACACCCTGTTCGGCGCCACCTACATGGTGCTGGCGCCGGAGCACGACCTGATCGGCGGCCCCTCCTCGATCGTGCCGGCCGCCTGGCCCGAGGGCACGCACGACGACTGGACCGGCGGCTACGCCACGCCGACCGAGGCCGTCGCCGCGTACCGCAAGCAGGCCGCCGCCAAGTCGGACGTCGAGCGCCAGGCCGAGGCCAAGGACAAGACCGGCGTCTTCACCGGCGCGTACGCCACGAACCCGGTCAACGGCGCCCAGGTGCCGGTCTTCATCGCCGACTACGTGCTGATGGGCTACGGCACCGGCGCCATCATGGCCGTCCCCGCGCACGACAGCCGCGACTTCGTCTTCGCGCGCGCGTTCGACCTGCCGATCCGCTGTGTCGTGGAGCCCACGGACGGCCGGGGCACCGACCCGGCCGACTGGGACGACTCCTTCAACAGCTACGACGCGAAGATCATCAACTCCTCGGGCGAGGGCATCTCGCTGGACGGCCTGACCGTCACCGAGGCCAAGGCGCGGATCACCGAGTGGCTGGCCGAGCGGGGCATCGGCGAGGGCACCGTCAACTACCGCCTGCGCGACTGGCTCTTCAGCCGCCAGCGCTACTGGGGCGAGCCCTTCCCGATCGTCTACGACGAGGACGGCGTGGCCCACGCGCTGCCCGAGTCGATGCTGCCGGTCGAGCTGCCCGAGGTCGACGACTACGCGCCGCGCACCTTCGACCCCGACGACGCCGACACCTCGCCGGAGACCCCGCTCTCGCGCGACGAGTCCTGGGTCCACGTCGAGCTGGACCTGGGCGACGGCGTCAAGACGTACCGGCGCGAGACCAACACCATGCCCAACTGGGCCGGCTCCTGCTGGTACGAGCTGCGCTACCTCGACCCGCACAACCAGGAGAGGCTGGTCGACCCCGCCCTCGAGCAGTACTGGATGGGGCCGCGCGAGGGGCAGCCGGCCGGCGGCGTCGACCTGTACGTCGGCGGCGCGGAGCACGCTGTACTGCACCTGCTGTACGCCCGCTTCTGGCACAAGGTGCTGTTCGACCTGGGGCACATCTCGTCGTTCGAGCCGTTCCACAAGCTCTTCAACCAGGGCATGATCCAGGCCTACGTCTACCGCGACAGCCGGGGCATCGCCGTCCCCGCCGCCGAGGTGGAGGAGCGCGACGGCGCGTACTACTACCAGGGCGAGCGCGTCACCCGACTGCTGGGCAAGATGGGCAAGTCGCTGAAGAACGCCGTCACCCCGGACGAGATCTGCGCGGAGTACGGCGCGGACACCCTGCGCCTGTACGAGATGGCGATGGGCCCGCTGGACGTCTCCCGGCCCTGGGACACGCGTGCGGTCGTCGGCCAGTACCGGCTGCTGCAGCGGCTGTGGCGCAACGTCGTGGACGAGAACACCGGTGAGGTCACCGTCACCGACGCCGAGCCCGACGAGGCGACCCTGCGCGCCCTGCACAAGGCGATCGACGGCATCACCCAGGACCTGGAGAACCTGCGGTTCAACACCGCCATCGCCAAGGTCACCGAGCTGAACAACCACCTGACCAAGTCCGGCGGCCCGATCTCCCGGTCGGTCGCGGAGCGGCTGGTGCTGCTGGTCGCGCCGCTCGCCCCGCACATCGCGGAGGAGCTGTGGCACCGGCTGGGCCACGAGGGCTCGGTCGTCCACGAGAGCTTCCCCGTGGCCGACCCGGCGTACGTCGTGGACGAGACGGTGACCTGCGTCGTGCAGATCAAGGGCAAGGTCAAGGCGCGCCTGGAGGTGTCGCCGTCCATCACCGACGAGGAGCTGGAGAAGGTGGCGCTGGGGGACGCCGCGGTCCAGGGCGCCCTGGGTGGCGCGGACATCCGAAAGGTGATCGTCCGGGCGCCGAAGCTGGTCAATATCGTCACCGGCTAGTCGCGGCGGGGCCCGCTGCGCGGGGCCGGGCCTGCTGTGCGGGCTGGCCGTGGCGCCCCGGGCCGGGCGTCGGTCTCCTGGGCCGGGCGTCGGTCCGGGGCCGCCAGGGGCATCCCCTACGGGCCGGTTGGGGGTTCCACGGGAACCGCCGACCGGCCCCGGCCGTTTACGGTGGAAGGAGCACACCGCCCTCGGCCGCACGGCCGAACGGCCGGCCCGTGCCCACACCGCCGGTGACAACGAAGGAGCTCCATGGAAGCGGCCCTCATCATCCTGGTGCTGTTCTTCGTGGCCTGCGTCGCGCTGGGGGTCTACGCCACGGTCAAGGCCGTCGGGGCGGCCAAGCGCGGAGTGGACCGTACGGTCGCCCAGGCCCGCCGCGCCGTCGAGGACACCACGCTCAAGGCGAAGCAGTACGCCCAGCCCGGCCCGGCGGGCGAGATCGCGCAGCTGAGGCTGTCGCTGCGCACCTCGATGCGCGCCACGCAGGAGGCGCTGCGGGCCGGCGTGGCGGAGGACGCGTCCCTGAGTGAGTCCATCCACCTGTTCGAGCGGCTCAGCGCGCACGGCCGTGAGATGGACGACGAGCTCAAGCGGCTGGAGCGCGAGCCGAACCGGGCCAAGGTCGCCGAGCGCCTGCCCGAGCTGCGCGAGCGCATCGAGCGGATCACGCACTCGGCGGACTCGCTGCGCTGGGCGGCGCGGGACCGGGCGCGCCGGTTCGCGGACGACGACCTGGCGGTGCTGGGCGAGCAGATCGAGATGGAGACCGGGGCGCTGCGGCACTGGGCCCCTGTCTCCGAGCCGCTGGCCGAGCCGGCGGCGCCGCAGGCCCCCTCGGCGGGGGGTACGGGTACGGGTGTCCCGGCCGCGTCGGCCGGGAGCGCGGGCGCGGCTTCGGGTGCGGCTTCGGGCGGTGCCGGCGCGCCGGGGGCCGGGGAGGCCGCCGGGCAGCCGCGGGCGGACGGCGTGGACGCGCAGCCACGCGCGATCACCGCTGCCAACGCCTGGCAGCGGGCCACGGGCCCCTGGCAGAAGGTCCGCCGGCCCGAGAGCACGACCTGACGGAACCGGTTCCGGCCTCTTCTGCCGGGCTCGTTCTCCGTCTCCGCGCCGCCCCGGGCGGCGGCTCGGTCGGACTGTCGGCCGCGGGCGTTCCCCCGATAACCTCCCTTTCATGTCCCGCCACGTCGCTGTCATCACCGATTCAACGGCCTACCTGCCCTCGCGGGAGATGGAGCGACACGGCATCACCGCCGTGCCCCTGACGGTGGTGCTCGGCGACGAGGCGCTGGAGGAGGGCACGGAGGTCTCCGCGCGGTCCGTCGCGCAAGCCCTGCAGCGCCGCCGGTCGGTGACCACGTCGCGGCCGAGCCCCGAGACGTTCGCCGCCGCGTACCGCGCCGCCGCCGACGCGGGTGCGCGGGGGGTGGTCTCCCTGCACCTGTCCGCCGAGATCTCCGGCACCTACGACGCGGCGGTGCTCGCCGCCCAGGACGCCCCGGTGCCCGTACGGGTGGTCGACACCGGCATGGTGGCGATGGCGCTGGGCTTCTGCGCGCTGACGGCGGCCGAGGTCGCCGAGGCCGGCGGCACGCTCGACGAGGTCGTGGCCGCCGCCCAGAAGCGGGCCGAGGGCACGGCCGCGTACTTCTATGTCGACACCCTGGACTATCTGCGCCGGGGCGGCCGCATCGGCGCGGCACAGGCGCTGTTCGGCTCGGCGCTCGCCGTCAAGCCGCTGCTGCAGCTGGAAGGCGGCCGGATCGAGCCCCTGGAGAAGGTGCGCACGGCCTCCAAGGCGCTGGCGCGGCTGGAGGACATCGTCGTCGAGCGGGCCGGCGGCGGGCCCGTGGACATCGCGGTGCACCACCTCGCGGCCCCCGAGCGGGCCCAGCACCTCGCCGACCGGCTCCGGGACCGGGTGGCCGGCCTCGCGGACCTCCATGTCAGCGAGGTCGGGGCGGTGATCGGCGCGCACACGGGGCCGGGGCTCATCGGCGCGGTGGTCTCGGCGCGGTGAGGTTTTTTGGCGCGGTGGTTCGGCGCGGTGAGGGTGCGTCGGGTTCCGTCGGGTCGTGTGGGGTCGCGTCGGGTTGCGTCGGTCACCCACACGAGTGGTCGAGTTATCCACAACCGGGCGGTTATCCACGGGATTTGAGGCCGCTCGGCGGGCTTTCGCGAACGCGCCTACCGTCGCAGGCATGACTCCACACATGGTCTTCCCAGGGCCGGCGCGAGTGGCGGCGGCCCAGTCGGTTCGTAGGTCAACGGTGGTTCAGGAGCGCGTGACCGGGCCGAGTTCCGCCGCGGTGCCACGCCATCCGAGGGGCCGACCCTCGGCGCCCGCCTCACGGGCGTGGCCACCGCGCTTCGCCCGGCCCGGGGCAGCGGGGGGAGGCGCCGCGCCGGGTGCGGTGGCGGTGTACGAGCGGGCGTTGGCGCTGCTCGCCCCTGCGAACGCGAGTGGCCCGGGGGCGCCACGTGGCCGGCCCGAGGGGACGAAGGGCCCGCCGCACGTGGGCGACGGCGCGGTGGGGCCGGGCGACGTGGAAGCGGCTGGCGCGGAGGGCGGTGCGGAGTCCGCCGATGCGAGGAGCGCGGCCGATCCACGGCAGGGCGCCGGCCCGGGGGACGGCGCCGCGGAGCAGGAGGGCGGGAAGGCCCACCCGGTGGACCCGGCCGAGGAGGGGGACGGGGTGCGCCCGGGCC
>NZ_JBPQTV010000314.1:0-7539 GCF_051386515.1 Streptomyces sp. URMC 123
GGGCCGCAGGCCCCGCCCCCCAATGACTCAGGGGCCCACGGCGTAGCCGTGGGCCCCTGAGTCGGCGTCAAGCGCGCGCGCTACGCGCTCTTCTCGTGGCGCTCACCCTTGCCGATGACCCTCGGCTCCCGAGGAACCAACGTCGGATTCACATTGGAGTGCACGACGTCCGCCGTGATGACGACACGAGCCACGTCCTTCCGGGACGGAACCTCGTACATCACCGACATCAGCACCTCCTCCATGATCGCCCGCAGCCCCCGCGCCCCCGTACCCCGCAGGATCGCCTGGTCGGCGATGGCCTCCAGCGCCGGCCGGTCGAAGTCCAGCTCCACACCGTCGAGTTCGAACAGCCGCTGGTACTGCTTGACCAGCGCGTTCCGCGGCTCGACCAGGATCTGGAGGAGCGCCTCGCGGTCCAGGTTGTGCACGGACGTGATGACGGGCAGCCGACCGATGAACTCCGGGATCATCCCGAACTTCACCAGGTCCTCCGGCATGACCTCCTGGAACTGGTCACTCGCGTCGATCTCCCGCTTGGAGCGGATCGTCGCGCCGAAGCCGATGCCCTTCGCGCCCGCCCGGGACTCGATGATCTTCTCCAGGCCGGCGAACGCGCCGCCCACGATGAACAGGACGTTCGTCGTGTCGATCTGGATGAACTCCTGGTGCGGGTGCTTGCGCCCGCCCTGCGGCGGCACGGAGGCCGTGGTGCCCTCCAGGATCTTCAGCAGCGCCTGCTGCACGCCCTCGCCGGAGACATCGCGGGTGATCGACGGGTTCTCGCTCTTCCGGGCGACCTTGTCGATCTCGTCGATGTAGATGATCCCGGTCTCGGCCTTCTTGACGTCGTAGTCGGCCGCCTGGATCAGCTTGAGGAGGATGTTCTCGACGTCCTCGCCGACGTACCCGGCCTCGGTCAGCGCGGTCGCGTCCGCGATGGCGAAGGGGACGTTGAGCATGCGGGCGAGCGTCTGCGCGAGCAGGGTCTTGCCCGAACCCGTGGGCCCGAGCAGCAGGATGTTGGACTTGGCGAGCTCGATGCCGTCGTCCCGGCCGCCCTGACCCGTGTCGCCCGCCTGCACCCGCTTGTAGTGGTTGTAGACGGCGACGGACAGCGCCTTCTTGGCGGCCTCCTGCCCGACGACGTACCCCTCGAGGAACTCGTAGATCTCGCGCGGCTTGGGCAGCTCCTCCCACCGCACTTCGGAGGTCTCGGCGAGCTCCTCCTCGATGATCTCGTTGCAGAGGTCGATGCACTCGTCGCAGATGTAGACACCCGGGCCTGCGATGAGCTTCTTCACCTGCTTCTGGCTCTTTCCGCAGAACGAGCACTTGAGCAAGTCGCCGCCGTCACCGATGCGTGCCACGAGGTGCTTCCCCTTCGCCTGGGTTCCGTCGTCCACGACGGAACCTGGTGCCTGCTGGGTCTTCCGGGGCCGCCCTCAGCGGACGGCTGCGGCCGCGGCCCCCGGAACCCACTCCCGACGGTACCTTGCCTGGCCCCCCGTTCGGGCCCCCCTTGGAGCGGTTCGCATCCATGTGGACGCCGAGCGACCGGAACACGCCCGGTCCAAGGGGGATCTGACCGACGCCGCGACGGCTAGCCGAGCCCGATCGAATTCTTGCGGGTGGAGACGATCTGGTCGATCAGACCGTACGCCAGCGCGTCCTCGGCCGTCAGAATCTTGTCGCGCTCGATGTCCTCGCGGATCTTCTCGATCGGCGTGGTGGAGTGCTTGGCCAGCATCTCCTCCAGCTGGCTGCGCATCCGCAGGATCTCGTTGGCCGCGATCTCCAGGTCGGAGAGCTGGCTGCGGCCGGTCTCGCTGTACGGCTGGTGGATCAGCACCCGCGCGTTGGGCAGCGCCATCCGCTTGCCGGGCGTGCCGGCGGCGAGCAGCACGGCCGCGGCGGAGGCCGCCTGGCCCATGCAGACCGTCTGGATGTCGGGCTTCACGAACTGCATCGTGTCGTAGATCGCGGTCAGCGCGGTGAACGAGCCGCCCGGCGAGTTGATGTAGATCGAGATGTCCCGGTCCGGGTCCATGGACTCCAGGCAGATGAGCTGGGCCATGACGTCGTTCGCGGAGGCGTCGTCGATCTGCACCCCGAGGAAGATCACCCGCTCCTCGAAGAGCTTCGCGTACGGGTCGTACTCGCGCACACCCTGCGAGGTGCGCTCCACGAAGCGGGGAACGACATAGCGCGACTCGGCCTTCGGGCCCTCGTAGAGGCCGCTGGCGGAGAAGTTGTTCATTTCGGTGTTCACCATCCTGATGGCGATCGATGGGCTGGGGGCTGGGCTGTTCGGGTGCCGGCTGCCGGGATCAGGCCCCGGTGCCGCCCCCGCCCGGAACGCCGCTGGCGGAGGAGATGATCTCGTCGATGATCCCGTACTCCTTGGCCTCCTCGGCGGTGAACCAGCGGTCGCGGTCACCGTCGCGGATGATGGTCTCCACCGTCTGGCCGGTGTGCAGGGCGGTGATCTCCGCCATCCGCTTCTTGGTGCGGAGGAGCTGCTCGGCCTGGATCTTGATGTCCGAGGCGGAGCCGCCGAGGCCGGCGGAGCCCTGGTGCATGAGGATGTCGGCGTTCGGCAGCGCGAAGCGCTTGCCCGGGGTGCCCGCCGTGAGCAGGAACTGCCCCATCGAGGCCGCCAGGCCCATCGCGATCGTCACCACGTCGTTCTTGATGTAGCGCATGGTGTCGTAGATCGCGAAGCCGGCGGTGACGGAGCCGCCCGGCGAGTTGATGTAGAGGTAGATGTCCTTGTCCGGGTCGGCCGCCAGGAGCAGGAGCTGCGCGCAGATCTTGTTGGCGATGTCGTCGTCGACCTGCTGGCCGAGGAAGATGATCCGCTCGTTGAGCAGTCGGTTGTAGACCTGGTCGCCGAGGCCACCCATGGTCGGCTCAGCGGCGGCGGAAGGCATCAGAGTCGTCACGTATCCACCCTGCTCGTTGTCGGACGGCCTGAGGCCGTCACAGCGTCTTCTTCGTCAGGTGCGGGGAGGTGACCCGGCCGCTCGCCGGGGCCGCTCGCGGGGACTCCCCTGCCCTCGTATCTACGGACCCTAACGCGCTGGTCGGCGGGCGCCATCCCGCATCGAGAACTGTTCGCTGTGAGCGCAGTACGGGGGCGCCGGGCCGGAACGACGACGGGCCCGGACGCTCACGCGTCCGGGCCCGTCGTACCGGTGCTTACGCCTCGGACTTCTCCTCGGCCGCGGCCTCGGCCTCGGCCGGGGCGACCGTCTCGGCCGTCTCGTCGTCGTCCTCGTCGAGGTCGACGACCTCACCGTTGGTGTCCTTGACCGTCGCCGCCTCGACGACCGCCGCCAGCGCCTTGCCGCGGGCGACCTCGCCCACGAGCATCGGGACCTGGCCGCCCTCGACGACCGCCTTGGCGAACTGGTCCGGGCTCATGCCGGAGCTGGCCGCACGGCGCATCAGGTGCTCGGTGAGCTCCTCCTGGCCGACCGACAGCTTCTCCTTGGAGACGAGCTCGTCGAGGATGAACTGGGTCTTGATGCCCTTCTCGGCCTGCTCCTTGAGCTCGGCGTCGAACTCCTCGGCGGTCTTGCCCTGGATCTCCAGGTACTTGTCGAGGTCCAGGCCCATCTGGCCCAGCTGGTGGTGCTCCAGGTTGTGCTTGCGGGTGTTGATCTCGTCCGCGAGCAGCTTCTCCGGCATCGGCACCTCGACGAGCTTCAGCAGCTCGTCCAGGACCTTCTCCTGGGCCTGGGTGGCCTGGTCGTACTTCTTCATCCGCTCCAGGCGCTTGCGGCTGTCCGCCTTGAGCTCCTCGAGGGTGTCGAACTCGCTCGCCATCTGGGCGAACTCGTCGTCCAGCTCGGGCAGCTCACGGGTCTGCACGGCGGTGACCTGGACGGTGACCTCGGCCTCCTGGCCGGCGGCGGAGCCGCCCTTGAGCTCGGAGGTGAAGGTGGCGGAGCCACCGGCCTCCAGGCCCTTGACGGCCTCGTCGATGCCGTCGAGGAGCTCGCCCGAGCCGATGGTGTAGTTGACGCCCTTGGCCACGCCGTCGGCGAGGACCTCGCCGCCGACCTTGGCCTCCAGGTCCACGGTCACGACGTCGCCCTCGGCGGCGGCGCGCTCGACCGGGGAGGTCGAGGCGAAGCGCTCGCGGAGCTGCTCGACGGACTTCTCCACGTCCTCGTCGCTGACCTCGACGGCGTCCACGGTGACCTCGATGCCGGAGTAGTCCGGGATCTCGATGGTCGGGCGGATGTCCACCTCGGCGGTGAAGGCCAGCAGCTCGCCGTCCTTCAGCTCGGTGATGTCGACGTCGGGCTGACCCAGCGGGTTCAGGTCGCCCTCGTTGACCGCCTCGGTGTAGAACTTCGGCAGCGCGTCGTTGACGGCCTCCTCCAGCACCGCACCGCGGCCGAACCGCTGGTCGATCACGCGGGCCGGGATCTTGCCCTTGCGGAAGCCGGGCACCGTGACCTGCTGGTTGATCTTCTTGTACGCCGCGTCGAGGCTGGGCTTGAGCTCCTCGAAGGGCACCTCGACAGTGAGCCGAACCCGGGTCGGGTTCAGGTTCTCCACGGCGCTCTTCACGGTTCGGTCTCCTTGGGGCTGACTTCTGGGGTTCTGCTGACGGCTGCTGCTCTTCAGCGGATCGCGCCCGGCTGGTCCCGGTAGAGGGGAGACACACGGGCACGCAGCTTGCATAGTAACGGCAAGCCGGAGGCGCCCCACAATGTGATCTTGACGGTCGGGGTGGCCGGATTCGAACCGACGACCTTCCGCTCCCAAAGCGGACGCGCTACCAAGCTGCGCCACACCCCGTCTGGTGCGACACGTAGGGTACATGGCCGGGAGTCCCCCGGCCGCCGGATTACCGCGGGCGTACGGGAGCGCGAGAGGTGGTGTGCGCGGCGCGGGCGGGACCCGCTAGGATGCAGTCCGTGCCGCGGCTCTCATGATCGCTTCTCATGAACGCTTTCGAGACCGCTTTCATGATCGACGGCGGCGCGCGCGGGCGTAGCTCAATGGTAGAGCCCCAGTCTTCCAAACTGGCTACGCGGGTTCGATTCCCGTCGCCCGCTCCGTGGCCTCCGGCCCGGTTCGGCGATTTGTTCGCGGGACCGGGCCGGTGGCGTTTCCGGAGGCGTTCGGCGGGTTTCCGTCGGTGGCGTCCCGTACGACCGGTGTCCGCTCCGGGCGGCGGTACGGCTCGGTGACGTCCAGTGAGAAGATCGTGCCGGTGGCGGTCGTGGCGTAGAGGACGTCGCCCACCAGTGACCCGTACGCCGGCCGGCCCTCGTACGCCGTCTCCCCCGGCTGTCGCCCGTGCCCCTGCGTGGTCCAGCGGAGCACGCCCGTCCCGCGGTCCCGCGCCATCACCGCGCCCGCCGCGGACACCTCGTAGAGGGTGTCCCCGCCGGTCACGGGGACGGACACCTCGGGGGCGGGCAGCGGCCTCGCCCACAGCGTCGCCCCGGTGTCGGGGTCGATCGCCAGGAGCCGGCCGTCCTTCCGGCCGTAGAGCACCCCGTCGACGAGATCCAGCCGTCCGCTGGGCACGCCGCCGCCCGGGCGGCGGAGCCGCGCGTCCTCCAGATAGTCGTCGAGGAGCGTCCGTACGACGCGCCGCTCGGCCAGGTCGACGCCGACGATCTCCGCGTACCGCCCCTCCTGCGCCCGGGCCAGGACCAGCCGGCCCTCGTGGTGGCCCAGGAAGTCCAGCTCCCCGCCGTGGCTCACCGACCAGGTGCGGGCCAGTGTCCCCGGGTCCAGCGCGCTGACGCTCGTGGCGATCCGCTGGTCCTTCCCCTTGGCCGCGCAGATCTCGTACACCACGCCGACGGCCGTACGGAACGTGCAGCGCTCGGCGGTGAGCTTGCGGTGCGCGACCGGGGAGCCGGTGGCCGCGTCCAGCAGCGTCAGCTCCGTGCTGTCCTGCGAGAGCGCGAGCAGGTGCCCGCCCACCAGGGTCACCGCCACCTCGGGGCCCGCGAACCTCCGCCAGCGGACGGCGCCCGTGGCCACGTCGATGGCCTGTACGACGAACGAGGCGGGCAGGGCCGCGGGGACGGCGTACACGTACAGCAGGTCGTCGGTGACCCCGATGATGCCGAGCGGGTCGTCGCCGCCGTCCTCCCAGACCGCGCGGCCGTCGGCCAGCCGCAGTCGTTTGGCGTGCGCCCAGTCCTTGCTCACGCAGTACAGGCTTTCGCCCCGCGGCACGCAGCGCGGGGCCTGCGTCCGCCGGGTCTCCGGGGCGCGCTGCCAGGGCTTCCAGCCGGCGGGGCGGACGGCCGCGGTTCCGGCGGCCGCGGCCGGGGCGTCGGTGGTGGTGTGCCGCTCCTGGTGCTGGCCGCCGCCGAGGAGGGCGGCGAGGGTGGCCACGACGGTGAGGGCGGCGAGGGCGCGGCGTGGTCGTTTCGCCTCCGGCGCGGGTTCCGGTTCGGGCTCGGGTACGGGTTCGGGCTCGGGCCCTGGCGTGGGCTCGGGTACGGATTCGGGCCCCGGCGTGGGCTCCGGTACGGGTTCGGGCCGCGGTACGTGCATGGGTTCCGGTCGCGGCTCGGGCTCGGGTGGGGACCAGGCGCGGAGCTCGGCGAGGAGCTCCTCGGGGGTCGGGCGGTCCTTGGCCGCCTTCGCCAGGCAGCGGCGTGCCAGCGGCAGCAGCCCCGCCGGCACGCCGGAGAGGTCGGGGTCGCCCTCCACGACCTGGGTGACCGTCTCGTACGGGCTGGCGCCGTCGAACGGGTTGCGGCCCGTCGCCGCGTGGACCAGCACCGTGCCCAGCGAGAACACGTCCGAGGCGGGGCCCACTTCGAGGGGTGACGTCAGCTGCTCCGGGGACATGAACGGCGGCGTGCCCATGAGCCGGCCCGTCTGGGTCAGGGCCTCCCAGTCCACGGCGCGGGACACGCCGAAGTCGATGACCCGGGGGCCGTCCGCCGCGAGCAGCACGTTCGCCGGCTTGAGGTCGCGGTGCACGACGCCGGCCCGGTGGATGTCGCGCAGTGCCTCCGCGAGGCCGATCAGGAGGCACCGCAGCTCCGACGGGGCCAGCGGGCCGCGGCGCGCGACCCGCTGCCCCAGGGTGTCGCCGGGGATGTAGAGGGTGGCCATCCAGGGCCGTACGGCGTCGGCGTCCGCGTCCACGACGGGCGCGGTGAACGCGCCGGACACGCGGCGGGCGGCGGCCACCTCGCGGCGGAAGCGGTCGCGGAACTCGGGGTCGTCCGCGAACTGGCTGTGCACGACCTTCACGGCGACGTGGCGGCCGGTGGCGGAGCGGGCGAGGTAGACGACGCCCATGCCGCCGGCGCCGAGGCGGCCGACCAGGTGGTGGCCGCCGACCTCGGCGGGGTCGCCGGCGTGCAGCGGCAGTGACATCAGGTTCCCCCTACGTCTTCCCGCCGGGGGTTCGTGTGGCCCCGGCCCCGCCCGGCCTTAGCCTGCCCTTCCCTGGCGGGTTTGCGCGACGCCCACGTTGTGGGTTGTCCGTGACGTGACCGTCGCCCACGTGAGCGCCACGAGCTCCCCCGGCCGAAGGCC
>NZ_JBPQTV010000315.1:0-7535 GCF_051386515.1 Streptomyces sp. URMC 123
CCCCCGGCGCGCGGCCCCGCCCTGGCCGGCCCTGGTCGCCGCCGCCTACACCGCCGTCCAACTCGCCCTGGCCGTCCCCGGCACCGGGCTCGGCTGGGACGAGACGGTGTACGTCAGCCAGGTCTCGCCGCACGCCCCCGACGCGTTCTTCAGCGCCCCGCGCGCCCGCGGGATCACCCTGCTGGTCGCCCCCGTCGCCGCGCTGACCCCCTCCGTCACCGCGCTGCGCGTCTGGCTGGCCCTGCTCTCCGGCCTGGGGCTGTTCCTGGCGCTCCGGGTCTGGCGGCGCCTGCTGCCGGGGCCCGTGCTCGCCCTCGGCGGGGGCCTGTTCGCCGGGCTGTGGGTCGCCGTGTTCTACGGCCCGCAGGCGATGCCCAACCTCTGGGTGGCCTTCGCGGCGCTCGCCGGCGCCGGCTGCTTCCTGCGCGCGGTGCGCGACCCCTCGGACACGCCGGCCCTCCTCGGCCTCGGGGCCGCGGTCGCCACGGCCGCGCTGATGCGCCCCCTGGACGGCGGCTGGCTGGCCCTGCCGCTCGCCGCGGCCGCCGTGTGCGTGCCCCGGTGGCGCCGCCCGGCCGTACTGGCCGTGCTCGCCGCCGGACTGGTGCTCGGCTGCGCGCCCTGGATCTGGGAGGCGTACGCCCGGTTCGGCGGCCTGCTGCCCCGGCTGCGGCGCGCCAGCGAGATCCAGGGCAGCCTCGGCTGGCACCCCGCCCTCGACGACCATGTCCGGGCGCTCGGCGGGCGCACCCTGTGCCGGCCCTGCGAGGGGCCGTGGCGCCACGAGGTGACCGCCGTGTGGTTCTTCCTCCTCGCGCCGCTCACCGCGCTCGGGGTGCGGGCCGCGGCCCGCACCGGCCGCCTGGCCGAAGCCCTGCTGTGCGCGGTCACGGGGATCGGCCTGGGGCTGCCCTATGTGCTGACGGTCGACTACGCCGCGCCCCGGTTCCTGCTGCCGGCGTACCTCCTGCTGGCGCTCCCGGTGGCCCTCGGCCTGTACGGGCTGCGGCGCGCCGTCCGCCCCGCCCTGCGCCCGGCGGTGGCGGTGGTCCTGGCCCTCGCGCTCGCGGGCCATCTGGCCGTGCAGTACGCCGTTCTGCACAGCGTGGTGAAGCGCTTTCGCGCCGACTCGGTGGCGCTGGGGCGGATCGCGGCCGAACTGCGCGGGCAGGGCGTCCGGCCGCCGTGCGTCATCAGCGGTGAGGAGGCCATCCGCATCGCCCACCGCATGGGCTGCGCCTCCCGCCAGGTGGGCGGTCACGACGCCGCCATCACCCCGGCGGGGCTGCGCTCGGCGGCGGAGCGCTCGCCGGTGGCCGTCCTGGTCGCCCGGCAGCAGGCGCCGCCCGCCCACGCCCGGGGCTGGCGGCCGCACCCGCTGCCGGACGTGGGAAGGCTGCGCGGACTGCGCGGCTATCTCTCGCCGTCCGCGCAGCCGCCGCCCTGACCGGAGCCGTCAGGGGGTGCGGCCCGCGCCCGCCGCGCCCCCGGCCGCCGTGCGCGGCTATGCCGCCCGCGCCCCCTGGACCTCGGTGTCATACGTGTAGTGCGGGGTGTGGTCGAGCATGTCCGCCGGGGTCACGTCGTTCCAGGGGCGCATGGGCTCGCGCAGGTCCACGACGTTCGGGGTCCCCCCGGTGGGCAGATAGCCCGAACCGGGGTGCCGGCGCTGCCACTCCGCCCAGAGCTTGTCGATGAAACAGTGGTGCAGCCAGAAGACCGGGTCGTTCGGGGAGACCCCGGTGGCCATCTGCCCGCCGACCCAGACGTGCACCCGATTGTGGAGGTTGGCGCCGCGCCACCCCTCCATGTGGTTGCGGAAGCCGTCGGAGGCGCTGTTCCACGGCGGGGCGTCGTACGTGGACATGGCCATCACGGAGTCGAGTTCGGCTCGGGTGGGCAGCTCGCGCACGCCCGTCCCCAGGGAGCGGCGGAGGAAGTCGCGGCCGTCCACGCGGACCGTGATGGGCCAGTTGCCGCCGGAGAAGGCGAAGGCGCCGTCGGTGACCCGCCCGTCCCGGCTGCGCCCGGTGCCGCCGAGGAAGTCCGGCGCCCAGAGGGAGGACGTGGGGCTGCGGTCGACGGTCCAGTCCCAGTACGGCAGCGTCACCGAGGCGTTGACGGTCTGCAGCTCCCGTTCGAACTGTATGAGGAAGCGGCGGTGCCAGGGCAGGAACGAGGGGGAGCGGTGGCCCACCCGGTCACCGGAGTCGGTGTCGCTCATGATGAAACCGTTGTGCGTGGTGACGAACGCGTCGTAGCGGCCGCTGCGCTTGAGTTCCACGAGGGCGCCGACGAAGGCGCGCTTCTCCTCGGCGGTGAGGAGGGCCTGGTTCTTGCGGACTGCCATGGCGGGTCCTTTTCGGGAGACCGGTCCGGGCGGTGCCGTCCGGTGCGGAAAGTGGGCGGGTGAACAGCGGGACAGGGCGTCACGATGTGGGGAAGCCCCGGGGAGACCCGGGAGGCCCGGGGCCCGAGGAGCCCGGGGCGGCCCCGGAACGGGTGGGGTCCCGGGCCCGGCGGTCAGCCGAAGGGGACGAGCTGGGCGCCTTGGAGCTCCTCGACGGCGGCGCGGGCGAGCGCCCGGGGGGTCGCGAAGGTTTCGTAGTGGTTCACCACGCTGATCCACGTGGAGTCCGCGTTCCGCATGGTGTGGAGCTCGCGGCCGTCGACGAGGACGGTGTAGCCGGCGCCGTGGTGGTGGCCGCCACCGCCGTGGCCGGCCGCCATGCCCTGTATGCGGCGGCCCCGGTAGACCTCGTCGAACGGCTCGGGGGCCGGGCCGCCGTGGCCGTGCCCGGCCGGCGCGGCGTGTCCGGCGTGCCCGGTGTGGGCGCCGGCCCCGTCGGAGGCGGGGCGGGTGAGCGAGTCGGCGACCGCCGGAGTGGCCAGGGCGGCTCCGGCGAGCGCGGCGGCGGTGCCACCGAGGACACGACGGCGGGTGAGTGCGGACATGCGGGAGTTCCCCTCCTGAAGAACGGCAGCACCGAACAGCCCGCCGAGGCAGGCTGGTTGGTGTGCGTGACGATCAATCGGAGACCGCATCGTGGCAGGGCGTGCCCGGCCCGCAAAAGTGCGAACGTGAGGTTGGCCCTCAATCGGACATTGCGCCTGAAAAGTGCAAGGGTCAACCACGCCGATCTTGCTGTGGTGCCCGCCGAACGCCCCGCGATTCAGAAGGATTTACGGAAACATTGCCGTGCTGCGGGAATTTCTTTTGGTGGGTGCGAGGCTGCGTGGCGCCACTCACTGTTGCAACTTGGCGCGAAAGCGGTCCATAGTCGCCCATGTCCCGACACGGTTAAATCATCAACTGACCGCTCCCGCAAGGAGGTTCGGCGCGGTGCCGGTCAGCGGTCGCTCAGCAGGGCGATCGCGTGCGGAACCGCGCGCTCGGTGCCGTCCGAGGGGTGACTGATCACGGAGGGCCGCGCGGTGGCGGAGCGGGCGGCCACGAGCTCGCTGGAGCCGCCGCCGTCCAGCATCACGGCGTCCGTCGCGCCGAGCCGTGCGATGAGCCGGGCGGTGTCGGCGTAGGACAGCCCCGCGGAGTGCGCCTGCCGGCCGTCCACCACCAGCAGGATGATCCGGCGCGCGTCCGCGCCGTGGCCGATCGCGGTGCGCGGATGGCGCGACTGGTAGTGCGAACGGTCCGGGAACGTGGGAACCGTGCCGCCGGTGAGCAGCGTCCCGCCGTGCCCCAGAGCGAACGCCCACGGGCCGCCGGAGTCGTCGTACGCCAGCCGTGCCGCGTCACCGGCCCCGAACCCGGCGAGCCGCTCGGCGGCGCCCCCGCAGCCGACGACCACGAAGCCGGACCGCGGCACCGCCGTGTCGCCGATCCCCTCGCCGGCCTCGGTGACGGTCCCCTCGTCCACTACCACCTCGCGGCACTCGGCCGCGGCGCTCTCGCTCAGGGAGGCCGCCGCCCGGCGGCCCGGACCCCAGACCGGGGTGAAGACCCGCAGCCGGTCGTCGGCGGCCGCGGGGGAGTTCACCGCCCCGACCGGCAGCGCCTGCCCGTCCAGGGTGACCGTGCCGGTTCTGCGCAGGGTGCCCCGGCGCAGCCTGCTGTCGGTGTCCACGCCCACCACGGGGACGGACGAGTCCGAGGCCTTCCACGCCACGCCGTCGCGCACCAGGGGCCCGCGGGGCGCCTGCGAGCCGCGGATGTCGTAGAAGTCCCCGTTGACGGCGGCCACCAGCCGCTCGCCGCCGCGGCCGTGGGCGCGCCCGGCCCAGTCGCTCAGCCGCCGCTTGGTGGTGACGCTGTCGGCGAGCAGCGCCCCGCGCAGCCCGTCCGACCCCATGTGGGCCGTCACCACGTGGTAGCAGACCGCCCGGCCGCCGACGGTGGTCGAGGCCGTGCGCACGGTCGTCGACGGCGTGGGCCGTACGGTGGCCGCGCGGCAGGTGGCCGCCGCGGCCGTACGGGGCGCGACCGGTACGGCGCCGGCCGCCGTGTCCGACGGGACCGCGCCGGAGAGGGTGGTTCCGGAGGGGGCGGTGCCCGGGAGGGCCGCGCCGGAGGACACGCTGTCCGTGTCCGGGCCGACCGTCGCCGCGGCCGGGGGCGCCCCCGGTGCGGTGAGCACGGCCAGCGCCGCCATGGCTGCCAGGGGGACGGCCGCGAGCCGTCGGTCGCCTCGTCGCATACCGCGCCAAACGACGCGAACGGCCCGGGGTCACCCCTCGCGCGGGGGGCACGTCCGTTCGCCGCACCCCGATGGCGTACGCGGGTCGGAACGCCGGGGAGCGGTCGGCCGCGCCGTGCGCTGGCCCGACGGCCCGAACGGCTTCGGATCACCCGGGGGTCGGGCGACCCGTACGGGCGACCCCCGGATCACCCGCCGGGAGGGGCTCGCGCACCCGTACGGCGGCCCTGGTCACTCGCCCGGCGATCGCACGCCCGTACTGCGGTCCGGTGCAACCGTCCGGCGAGCGCACGCCCGTACTGCTGCCCGGCTCGACCGATCGAAGGGCTCGCACCCGTACTGCGGCTCCCGGATCACTCCGAGGGCCGCACCGCCTCGTAGTAGTGGGCCAGGACCGCCTCCGCGCCGGAGCCCTGCGCGGTCACGATCCGCTGGAAGCGGGCACCGCGCAGGTCGCCGGCCGTGCGGACGCGCGGATGCTGGTCCCCGGGCGGGCAGTAGCCGTCCGCCCCGCGCGTGAGGTCCCCGTCCGGCACCACCGGAGCCGTGCCCAGGTTCAGATACACGGCCTCGGCGGTGTACGGCTGGGTGCCCTCGCCGTCGGGCTCCCGCTCGCCCGAACTGTGCCCGTGCCGCGCCCAGATGTGGAACATCCCGCCCGCGCCCCGGTTGATGGTGACGCGGCCCACCCGGTGCAGCACCGCCCGCGGGTCGCCGAGCACCTCGTTGCTCTTGTAGTCGTCCGCCGCCGGGTGCAGCACATGCAGTCGTACGTCGGCCGAGGGGTGGGAGCGCAGCACGGTGCCCAGCGGCCGGTCGGCCCCCAGGACGATCACCGACCGGCCGGCCAGCTCCGGCAGCCGGGTCTCCCACAGCGACGGCAGCCGCAGATCGGGCGGCACGCTCACCCAGTCGGTGGCCGCCGGCGGCAGCGGGCCGGTGCCGGTGGCGACCACGGCGCGGGGCGCGGTGAGCACCCGGCCGGAGTCCAGGGTCACCGCGACCCGCCGGTCGTCGGCGGCGACCCGTTCGGCCCGGCTGCCGAGGAGCACCTCGCAGCCGGCCGCCCGGCGGACGTCGGCCGCGATGGCGTCGGCGAGCCCCGGGCCGCTGCGGTGGCCGCCGGGGACGTTGTCCAGCGCCCCGACGGCGTACAGCTTGCCGCACAGCCGGTCCGGTTCGATCAGGACTGTGCGCATCCCGAGGCTCGCCGCCATGAGGGCGGCGGCGCACCCGGCGGGGCCGCCGCCCACCACGATCAGATCGGTGTCCCGGGGGCCGGCCCCGGCGCCCCGGGCGCCGTTCTCGCTCACCGTCATCGGCGCCTCGCCCCGGCGCGTTCGGTGCGGACCGTACGGGCGGTACGGGCGGCTCCCACCATGGATCGAGCGGTTCCAACCATGGCCCGAGTGTGCCATCCACCGCGGCGCCGGGCGCGCCGCCCCCGCCCGGGACATCGGCACCGGCTCTCAGTACACCGTGTGCAGCAGCTTGTTCGGCGATCCGGTGCGCGGATCGGTGACGACGTCGGGGGTGGCGCCGGCCACGAGCGCGTCCCGGACCTGGGCGGGGGTGGCCGTCGGGTGGCCCGCCAGATAGAGGGCCGCGGCGCCGGCCGCGTGGGGCGCGGCCATGGAGGTGCCGCTGATGGTGTTGGTGGCGGTGTCGCTGTCCTTCCACGCCGAGGTGACGCTCACACCGGGCGCGAAGAGGTCCAGACACGTGCCGAAGTTGGAGAAGGAGGCGCGCCGGTCGGTGCGGTCGGTGGCGCCGACCGTGATGGCCTCGGGCACCCGCGCGGGGGAGTAGCCGCAGGCGTTCTGCGGCTGGCCGAGGAAGTTGCCGTTCCCGGCGGCGATGGCGTAGCTGATGCCGGAGGTGACGGACTTCTTGACGGCGTTGTCCAGGGAGGTGTTGGCCCCGCCGCCCAGGCTCATGTTGGCGACGGCGGGCTTGACCGCGTTGCCGGTGACCCAGTCGACGCCGGCGATCACCCCGGAGTTGCTGCCCGAGCCCTGGCAGTTGAGCACCCGGACGCCGACCACCTTCGCGCCCTTGGCGACGCCGTACAGCGTGCCGGCGGTCGTGCCGGCCACATGCGTGCCGTGGCCGTGGCAGTCCTTGCCGTTCTGGCCGTCGCCCACGGTGTCGGTGCCCACCGAGGCGCGCCCGCCGAAGTCCTGGTGGCTGGTGCGCACGCCGGTGTCGATGACGTAGATGCGGACGTTGGAGGCGGTGGTGTTGTACGTGTACGTGCCGCTCAGCGGGAGGTTGCGCTGGTCGATGCGGTCGATGCCCCAGGTGGCGCCGGACTGGGTGTCGCTGATGGAGACCTTGCTGTCCTGCTCCACATAGGCGACCCGGGGGTCGGCGGCGAGCCGGCGCGCCTGCTCCTGCGACATCCGTGCGGAGAAACCATTCAGCGCGGCGCTGTAGACGTGGACGACCTTCC
The DNA here is from genome assembly GCF_051386515.1 of Streptomyces sp. URMC 123. Classification (NCBI taxonomy): domain Bacteria; kingdom Bacillati; phylum Actinomycetota; class Actinomycetes; order Kitasatosporales; family Streptomycetaceae; genus Streptomyces; species Streptomyces sp. URMC 123. The sequence goes on from NZ_JBPQTV010000315.1 coordinate 7,108, forward strand.
CCTGGTGGCGCTCGGCGAGCTCGGCTGCGAGCGCGGCCGGGGTGGAGTGGGCCGTGGCGGTGTCCTTGAGGACGACGATCCAGCTGTCCGGTATCGCGTCGGTCCCGGTGGCCAGGCGCAGGTCGCCGGCGGGCACGTCGGGGGTGGGGGTGCCATGGGCCGGTGCGGCGGCGAACGAGAGGCCGGCCGCGAGCAGTACGGCCGGCAGGGTGATCCCCAGGCGTCGGGCGGTGGGTCTCATCTGGTGCACCTGACCTTTCACGGACCGCGGAAGGAGACGCGGACACGGTCGGGGGTGTGGGGGGCCGCGCTCACCGCGGAAACGGCGCGTGCGCGGGTGTGCGACAACGGTCGCGTGCCGGTTGACCGGGCACAAGAAGCGGTTGTGGCATGTTCAGGACGAAAAATCGGAGGGCGGGTGTGGGGGG
>NZ_JBPQTV010000316.1:0-7534 GCF_051386515.1 Streptomyces sp. URMC 123
CGTCGTCGCCGGCGCGGAGGAGGACACGGGCCAGGAAAGCCCCGGGCGCGACACCGGCCCCGTACGCGCCCCGGGCCCGTGCCGCTCACGCCGCTCACGCCGCCCGCGCCGTCCCTCCCCGGCAGGACGCCGGTCTCCCGGCCGGCGTCCACGAAGATCTCCGCGGCCTGTTCCAGGTCCTGCCGGGTGTGCTCGGAGGTGACGCTGATCCGCAGCCGGGCGTCGCCGAGGGGCACCCCGGGGAACACCACGGTCTGGCAGAACAGCCCGCGGGCCCGCACCGCCCGCCCCATCTCCAGCGCCGTGCGCTCGTCACCGACGACCAGCGGCAGGATCGCGCTCTCGGTGCGCTCCAGGTCGAACCCGGCGTCCAGCAGCAGACCGCGCAGCAGACGGATGTTGGACCAGAGCCGGGTGAGGCGCTCGGGCTCCGACTCGATGACGTCGATCGCGGCGATCAGCCCGGCGGCCACGCCCGCCGGGATCGTGGCCGCGAACACATAGGAGTGCGAGTAGAACCGCAGGTACTCGATGACGTCCTCGTCGCCGACCACGAAGCCGCCCATGCCGGCCAGCGCCTTGCTCATGGTGCCCAGTTCGAGGTCCACCCGCCCGGTGAGGCCGAAGTGCTCGGCCGTCCCCGTGCCGCGCGCGCCGAGCACCCCGGTGGCGTGGGCGTCGTCGACGAGCACCCGGGCGCCGTACCGCTCGGCCAGCGTGACGATCTCGGGCAGTTCGCAGATGTCCCCGTGCATGCTGAACACGCCGTCGGTCACGACGAGTTTTCCCGCCACCTGGTCCGCGCAGCGCTCCAGCACGCGTTCCAGGTCCGCCATGTCGTTGTGCCGGTAAATCCTGCGGACCCCGTCCGACAGCTTCGCGCCGTCGACGATGCTCATGTGGTTGAGCTTGTCGGCCACGACCGCGTCATGGCTTTTCACCAGCGCCGAGACACAGCCCAGATTCGCCGCGTAGCCCCCCGGATAGACAATGCAGGCCGGCCGGTGCTTGAAGGCCGCGATCCGGCGCTCCAGCTCCTTGTGGAGATGGTTGGTCCCCCCGATCAGCCGACAGCCCGTATGGGTCGCCCCATAGGCCCGGGTGGCCTCGCACACCGCGTCGACGACCTTGGGATGATTGGCGATTCCCAGATAGTTGTTCGAGGCGAACATGAGGAATTCCCGCGTGTGCCCCGTGAGTTCGTCGTGAATGACGGCCCGGTTCTCGCAGCGCGAGTGCAGGGGCATGCCGTACCAGTACAGTTGGCGCCGCTCCCGTTCGCGCAGATGGGAACGGAAGGAGCGGGCCTTGGCGAAGAGGTCGGGGTCGCGCTGCTCGATGAAGTCCTTCATGGAGCGGTCGTCCCACGGCTCGCCGTCGGGCGGTACGGGGGCGCCGGCCGGTTCCGGGGACGGCGGCGCGGCCGGCTCCCGAGCGGTCGACGCGACGGCGTCCGGTTCGGCGCGCACACCGCCGGTCGACGCGGCGCGCACGCCGGACGCCGGGACGTACGCCGCCAGCTCGGCCCGCAGCCCGCGCAGCGAGCCCGCCGTGACCGACCGCGCGGCGGCCTCCCGCAGCCCCAGCGTCTCGGCCACATCGGCGGTGATGGACGCCAGCACCACGGAGTCGATGCCCAGCTCGCCTTCCAGATCGGCGTCGAGGTCCAGTTGGTCGCGCCGGTAGTGGGTGTGCCGCATGGTGGTGGTGACGATGGTCTCCAGCAGCGGATCTGCGCGGGTCCCGGCCTCTTCCCGGCCCGCGTCGGCGCTCTCCCCGTCCGGGGCGCCATCCGCGGCGCCACTCGCCGTGCCGTCCGGGGCGCCACCCGCGGCACCGCCCGCCGTGCCACCCGCCGCGCCGAGCGCCCGTTCCACGGCCGTGACCAGGTCCTGGACCGTCGCGAGCTGCTCCGGCCGCCCCGGCCGGACCCCGAAGTGGTCGCCCACCGACGCGAGGATCGATTCCAGCACCACCGAGTCGATGCCGAGTTCGCCCTCGAAATGGCTCTCCGGCCGCAGATAGGTCTCGTCGTAGAGCGTGCGCGCGGCCACGATGTCCACCACCTGCCGGCGAATTCCGGCGGTGTCCGGGCCGCGGGTGGGACTCGTCGTCATCGGACGCTCTCCCGTTCGTCCGCCGCCCGCTCCCCGCCCGCGCTCCGCAGCCGTTCGACCAGGGCGGCAATGGTGTTCACGGTGCGGAAGTTCTCCGGTGACACCTCGCGCAGGGGCACCGTGACGCGGAACTCGCTCTGCAGATAGTGCACGAGATCGAAGAGGGAGGCCGAGTCGATGATGTTGAGCTCGGTGATGGGGACTTCCGAGTCCAGCCCTTCGGTATCGCCGTCCATCCACACCTCGGCGATGTAATTGATGAGTGACTGCTGCGTGGTCATGGCCGTCCTCGATCCGTTTCCTCATGGGACGCATGGGAATGCGGGCAGCAGCCAGTGTTCCGGGTCCGGCTGACCGGCCCCTGACGTCCCGCTGACCGGACCCCGGCCGCCGAATTCCGCGAACCCGCACGGCTGTTGCGGCACGCCGCCGAGCATTCACGCCGAAAGGCGACGGCCCGGCAAGCGACTTGGCGCGGCGCAGCACGCGGCTCGGCACGGCGGGTCAGCCATCGGTCAGTGACCGGTCAGCTCCCGCCCGCAGACTCTGGGCAGTCAGTCCTTCCGGACTGCCATGGGCGCAAGCCTTCCGCCCCGGAAATGCGAGGTGACCGATGAGCCGGGCCGCCGTACTGGCCGGAATCGGCAGTTGTCTGCCGCCGAGAGCGGTCTCGAATGCCGAACTCGCCCCGGCGCTGGACAGCTCCGACGCCTGGATACGGAGCCGGACCGGTGTCCGCCGGCGCCATGTCGCCGACCCGGGCACCGCGACCTCGGACCTCGCCGTGGGCGCCGGCGCCCGTGCCCTGAAGTCCTCCGGCGAGCCCCAGGCGGACGCCGTCCTGGTGGCCACCACCACGCCCGACCACCCCTGCCCCGCCACCGCCCCGGCCGTGGCGAGCCGGCTCGGCCTGGGCGGGGTGGCCGCGTACGACGTCTCGGCCGTGTGCACCGGGTTCGTCTACGCGCTCGCCACCGCCGCCGGGCTGATCGCCGCCCGCGCCGCCGACCGGGTGCTGGTCATCGGCGCCGAGACCTTCACCAGCATCCTCGACCCCACCGACCGCTCCACCGCCGTGATCTTCGGCGACGGGGCCGGGGCGGTGGTGCTGCGGGCCGGCGAGCCGGACGAGCCCGGCGCCCTGGGCCCGTTCGACCTCGGCAGCGACGGCGAGGGCCAGGACCTGATCACCGTGCCGGCCGGCGGCTCCCGCCAGCGGCTGTCGGGCGTGCCCGCCACGGCCGCCGAGCACTGCTTCCGGATGGCCGGCAAGGAGGTCTTCTGGCGCGCCGTGCGCCGCATGGCCCGCTCCGGCCGCACCGTGCTCGACCGGGCCGGCTGGAGCCCCGCCGACGTCGACCGCCTGGTCAGCCACCAGGCGAACGCACGGATCATCCAGCACCTCGCCGACGACCTCGGCATTCCGCGCGACCGCAGCGTCAGCGACATCGCCGAGGTGGGCAACACGGCCGCGGCCTCCATACCGCTGGCGCTGGACCGGGCCCACGCCGACGGGGTGCTGCGCGCCGGGGACCGCGTGCTGCTGACCGCCTTCGGCGGCGGCCTCACCTGGGGCTCCACGGTGCTGACCTGGCCCCGCCTGGAGCGGGCCTGACTCGCGAAGCCCCCGCGACGCCGCCACTCCGCGACGCCGCCACTCCGCGACGCCGCCGGCCCGCGACCGGACCACCCGGCCCGCGACCGGACCACCCGACCCGTACGACACAGGAGACGAGACGACATGAGCGCGATGTACGACAAGCTGGCCGAGCTGCTCGTGACCCGCTTCGCGGTGGACCCCGACCTGATCGGACCCGACGCCACCTTCGCGGAACTCGAGATGGACTCCCTCTTCCTGGTGGAACTGCTGCTGGTGATCCAGTCCGAGTTCGGGGTGGAGATCGGCGAGGACGCCACCGCCCCCGGGGACACCCTCGCCCACGCCGCCGAGCTCATCGAGCACCAAGTCGCCGCGGCGGCCTCCTCATGACCGCGGGGACGGCCGCGACAACCCCGGGGACGGCCGCGGAGGCCGTCGCCGTCACCGGGCTCGGCCTGGTCACACCGGCGGGCATCGGCACGGAGGCCACCTGGGAGGGGGTCTGCCGGGGCGTCTCCGCGGCCCGCCGCGACCCCCGGCTCGGCGGGCTCCCGGTGGACATCTCCTGCACCGTGCCCGGCTTCTCCGCCACCCGGCACGTCGGCCGCCGCAGCCCCCTGGTCCACGACCGGTTCGTCCAACTGGCCGTCGCCGCCGCCCGCGAGGCCGTCACCGACTCCGGGCTCGACCCGCGCACCTGGGACGGGGCCCGCGTCGGCGTGGTCGTCGGCTGCGGCCTGGGCGGCGTCACCACCTGGGAACAGCAGCACCGCAGGATGCTGGAGAGCGGGCCGAACGCGGTCTCCGCCCTGCTCATCCCCCTGCTGGTGCCCAATATGGCCGCCGGCCACCTGGCGATGGAACTCGGCGCCACCGGCCCCAACCTCGTCACCGCCACCGCCTGCGCCTCCGGGGCCACCGCCCTCGGCACCGCGTGCGCCCTGCTGCGCGACGGCACCTGCGACGTGGTCGTCGCCGGCGGCGCGGAGGCCGGCGTGAGCCCCCTCATCGTGACCGGCTTCGCCCGCATGGGCGCGCTCTCCCGGCGGCTGGCCGAACCCGCCGCCGCCTCCCGCCCCTTCGACGCCGACCGGGACGGGTTCGTCATCGGGGAGGGCAGCGGCATGCTGGTCCTGGAGCGGCGGCGGGACGCGCTCGCCCGCGGCGCCCCCGTACGAGCCCTCCTCGCCGGCTACGGGGCCTCGGCCGACGCCCACCACATGACCGCACCCGACCCCGAGGGGGCGGGTGCGCTCCGGGCCCTGCGCACCGCGCTCGACCAGGCCGGCGTCATGCCCTCGGAGGTCGACCACGTCAACGCGCACGGCACCGCGACCCCACTCAACGACGCCGTCGAGGCCCGGGTCCTGCGCAAACTCCTCGGCGACGCCGCGGCCGTCACCTCCACCAAGGGCGTCCTCGGCCACGCGCTCGGCGCCGCCGGCGCCATCGAGGCGGCCCTGACCGTGCTGGCCCTCCAGCACGGGACCGTGCCGCCCACCGCCAACCTCGACCGGCAGGACCCCGGGGTCGAGCTCGACGTCGTCGCCGGAGCGCCCCGCCGCGGCCGGTTCCACGTCGCCCTGAGCAACGCGTTCGGCTTCGGCGGCCAGAACGCCGTCCTGCTCTTCACCACGCCCTGAGCCGCCGGCCCGCGAACGCCCACCCACCAGCCCATCGAGCGCACTCAGGGGTCCCCATGTCCTGCACCGTCCCCGACGGCGAACTGCGCGCCCTCGAGGCGCGGGTCGCGACCGCCCTCGCCACCGCCGACGACACCGCCCTGGACATCCTGGGCCACGGCGAGGTCACCCTGGTCCTGCGGCTGCGCACCGCCGAGGGCGCCTTCGCCTGCAAACGGCTGCCCGTCTTCCCCGACCGGGAGCGCTTCGAGCGCTACCGCGGCGTCCTCGACGAGTACCTCCGGCGGCTCGGCTCGGCCGGGCTGCGGGTCGCCCCCACCCGGCTGTGGCACATGGAGCTGCCCTCCGGCCGTGTCGTCGGCTACTGCGTCCAGCCCGCCCTGCCCGAGCGGCGGCTCTGCTCCCGCCTGCTGCACACCGAGGGCGAAGCCTGGGCCAAGGACTTCTTCGACCGCTTCCTGGACCGGATCGAGGCGGTCGTCACCCCGTCCCTCGGGCTGGACGCCCAGGCCGCCAACTGGGTCGACCTCGACGGCGAACTCGTCCACCTCGACATCACCACCCCGCTGATGCGCGACCACCGCGCCCGCGAACGCCTCGACGTGCGGCTGTTCTTCACCTCCCTGCCCTGGGTGCTCCGCGACGCCGTACGGCTGACCATGACCAGGTCGATCTTCGACAAGTTCTACACTCCCCGGGGCGTCGTCCTCGACTTCCTCGGCAACCTCCACAAGGAGCGGCTGGACGCGCTGATCCCCGGCTTCCTGGAACAGGCCAATGCCCGCCTCGGGAAGCCCCTGGACGCCGCCGAGGTGGCCGCCTACTACGCCTCCGACGCCCGGATGTGGGAGCTCATCCAGCGGCTGCGCCGGGCCGACCGCTTCTGGCACCGCCGGGTGCGCCGGCGCCCCTACCCCTTTCTGCTGCCCCCCGCCGTCGACCGCTGACCCGCGCCCCGTGCCATGACCCCACTGCCGTGCCTCCGGCTCGACCCGGACCGCCCGCTCCACCTCGGCCACGGACCGGGCCGGCTCACCGTCGCCGTGGTCTCCATCGCCTGGCTGCGCCGGCGCACCGCCGGACAACTGGCCGCGCTGGAGGCCCGCCATCTCGCCCCCGAGGAGGCCGCCCACGCCGCCACCCTGACCTTCCGCAAGCGCCGCTACGAGTGGCTCGCCGGGCGGCTGGCTCTCAAGCACGGCGTCTGCGCCCACCACCAGCGCCACCTCGGCCCCGCGCCCCCGACCCGCGCGGTGCGGATCGGCGCGGTGGCCACCGGGCTGCGCGCCGGAAAGCCCGTGGTCGACCTGCCGGTCGAGATCGGGCTCTCGCACTCCGTGGACTTCGCCGTCGCCGCGTGCGGCCCGCGCCCGATCGGCGTCGACCTGGAACGCTGCCGCCGCATGGCCCCGCCCTTCGTCGAACTGCTGGCCGACGGCGCCGATCTCGCCATGCCGCTGCCCCTGCGCTGGGCCTGCAAGGAAGCGGTGCTCAAGCACTTCGGGTTCGGCCTGCGGGTCGACTCCCGCGAGGTCCGCCTCACCGGCTGGGGAGCCGACGGCCGCTTCTCCTGGCGGGGCGGCCCGGAGCTGTGCCGCCACGCGCCGACCGCCGCCGACGGCCGGCGCTTCGCCACCTGGGCCCGTGAAATCGACGGTTACGCACTCGCCATGGTCTGGAAGTAGGTCCTCCGATGATGCCGACACCCCCCTCGTCCCCGCCGCCACCCGTGCCACCGCCCTTCCGGGCGGCGCTCGGGGCGGCACTGGAGATCGCCGCCCTCAGCCCGTCGTCCCACAACTGCCAGCCCTGGGGGGTGGCCCGGCTGCGGAGCGAGGGCGCCCGGCGGGCCGCCGCCGCGTTCCTCGACGGCGCCCCCGGGAGCGGCGAATCGTACGCCGGTACGGGCCCGGGCACCGGCGGCGGACCGTACGGGGACATGGACGGCGTCGGCGCGGCCCGTACGGAGTACCTGGCGCTCGCCCTGGACCGCGAGCGCCGGCTGGAGTCCCTCCCCGCCCACGCCGACGAGATGCGGCTGAGCTGCGGCCTCTACTGGCGCGTTCTGCTGCGCGCCCTGGCCGCGCAGGGCTGGGCCCTCCAGCGCATCCGCTTCCACGACCACCACGAGCACCACGACCACCCGCTCCCCGGTCACCCCGACACCCCCGCCG
>NZ_JBPQTV010000317.1:0-7533 GCF_051386515.1 Streptomyces sp. URMC 123
GGTTGTTTCTCCGGCTCTCCCTGGGAGCATGTGCGCCGCGCTGCGGGGGCACCCCGCCACGTCCCCTCCGGCCCGTAGAGCGACGCGCCCGCGGTGAGGGGTGGACAACCATCGCCGGTTGCGGCCGGCCCTCGGCTTCCCGCCTGTTTCTTCTCTCCGGCGAAGCCGGAGCCGTCCGCGGTCGGCGGGTCGCGCATCACGGATCGGCCGCACGCGGGGATCGCGTAACTCTCCGCGGCGGATGCGTAAAAGGCGGGGGCGGCACACGTCGTACACCGTGTGCCGCCCCCGCCTTCTTCGAGAGCCTAGATGCCGGCCGCAGCCGAGAGGTCCGCCTTGATCGCGGCGAGCACCTCGGCCGCCGTGCGCCGGGCGTCCGGCAGCGCGTTCGCCGCGGCCACCGGAACCACGACCTCCAGGTAGCACTTGAGCTTGGGCTCGGTGCCGCTGGGCCGGACGATGACCCGGGCGCCGCGCACCGCGCCGCCCCGCCCGCCCGCGAGCCGGTAGCGCAGCCCGTCGGTCGGGGGCAGCCGGTCGGTGCCCCGGGTGAGGTCCTCGGCATCGGTCACCGTCAGCCCGGCGAGCGCGGTCGGCGGCTGCTCGCGGAGCCGCTCCATCGCGGCGGCGATCAGCGACAGGTCCTCCACCCGCACCGACAGCTGGTCCGTGGCGTGCAGCCCGTGCTCCACCGCCAGGTCGTCCAGCAGGTCGGAGAGCGTCCGGCCGGCCGCCTTCAGCTCGGCCGCCAGCTCGGCGACGAGCAGCGCCGCGGTGACGCCGTCCTTGTCGCGCACCCCCGCGGGGTCCACGCAGTAGCCCAGCGCCTCCTCGTAGGCGAACCGCAGGCCCTCGACCCGGGCCAGCCACTTGAAGCCGGTCAGCGTCTCGTCGTACGGGGCGCCGGCCGCCTCGGCGATCCGCGACAGCAGCGAGGAGGAGACGATGGTGGTGGCGAAGGTGCCCCGGGCGGCGCCCTTGCGCACGAGGTGCGTGGCGAGCAGCGCGCCCACCTCGTCACCGCGGAGCATCCGCCAGCCGGCCTCGGCCGAGGCGTCCGGGACGGCCACGGCGCAGCGGTCCGCGTCCGGGTCGTTGGCGATGACGATGTCCGGGGCGGCCGCGCGGGCGGTGGCGAACGCGAGGTCCATCGCGCCCGGCTCCTCCGGGTTGGGGAAGGCCACCGTGGGGAACGCCGGGTCGGGCTCGGCCTGCTCGGCGACCACGGTGGGGGCGGGGAAGCCCGCGCGGTCGAAGGCGGCGGTGAGCACGTCGCGGCCGACGCCGTGCAGCGGGGTGTAGACCACCCGCACGTCCCGCGGGGAGCCCTCGGTGAGCACCGCGTCGGTGCGGGCCAGATAGGCGTCGACGACCTCGTCGCCGAGCACCTCCCAGCCGCTCTCGGCCAGCGGCACGTCCGCCAGCGACCCGATGGCGGCGATCTCCGCGGCGATCTCGCCGTCGGCGGGCGGCACGATCTGGGAGCCGTCGCCGAGGTAGACCTTGTAGCCGTTGTCGCGCGGCGGGTTGTGGCTCGCGGTGACCGTCACACCGGCGACCGCGCCCAGGTGGCGGATGGCGAAGGCCAGCACCGGGGTGGGCAGCGGCCGGGGCAGCAGCGCCGCCCGCAGCCCGGCGCCCACCATCACGGCGGCGGTGTCGCGCGCGAAGTCCGCGCTCTTGTAGCGCGCGTCGTAACCGATCACCACGAGGCCGGCCGGCCCGTCGCCCGACGCCTGCTCGCGCAGGTACGCGGCGAGGCCCGCGGCCGCCCGGATGACGACCGCGCGGTTCATCCGCATCGGGCCCGCGCCCAGCTCGCCGCGCAGCCCCGCCGTGCCGAACTGGAGGGTGCCGGAGAACCGCCGGGCGAGCTCCTCCACGTCCTCCGCCTCCAGCAGCTTGCCGAGCTCGTCCCGGGTCTCCGGGTCCGGGTCCTCGGCGAGCCAGGTCCTGGCCTGGTGGATCAGCTCCGCTGTTTCGCTTGCCACGGTGATGCTCCTGTGTCGGGTCCAGTGTCGGATGGGGCGCGCGGGCCCCGGAAGGGTCGCCCGGCCGGCCGGGCCGCTGGGGTAGGAGTACCCGTACCCGCTCAGATGCGCTCGAGGACCTGGGCGAGCAGGGCGCCCATCCGGGTGGCCGAGTCGCGGCCGGCCTGCAGCACCTCTTCGTGGTTGAGCGGCTCGCCGGTCATGCCCGCGGCGAGGTTGGTCACCAGCGAGATGCCCAGGACCTCGGCGCCGGCCTCACGGGCGGCGATGGCCTCCAGCACGGTCGACATGCCGACGAGGTCGGCGCCCAGGGTCCGGATCATGCGGATCTCGGCCGGCGTCTCGTAGTGCGGGCCGGGGAACTGGACGTACACGCCCTCCTCGAGGGAGGGGTCGATCTCCATGCACAGCGCGCGCAGCCGCGGCGAGTACAGGTCGGTGAGGTCGACGAAGTTGGCCCCGGCGATCGGGGAGGTGGCGGTGAGGTTGATGTGGTCGCTGATCAGCACCGGCTGACCCGGGCGCATGCCCTCGCGCAGACCGCCGCAGCCGTTGGTCAGCACGATGGTCTTGCAGCCGGCGGCGACGGCGGTGCGCACGCCGTGGGCGACGGCGGCGACGCCGCGGCCCTCGTAGAAGTGCGTGCGGCCCAGGAAGACCAGGGCGCGCTTGTCACCGATCCGGTACGAGCGGATCTTGCCGGCGTGGCCCGCGACCGCCGGGGGCGGGAAGCCGGGCACCTCGGTGACCGGGAACTCGGCCTCGGGCGCGCCCAGCGCGTCGGCGGCGGGGACCCAGCCGGAGCCCATGACGAGGGCGACATCGTGGCTGTCGGCGCCGGTCAGCTCGCGCAGACGAGCGGCGGCGGCGGTGGCGTCGGGGTTTTCCGGAGTAACTGAAGCGTTCACGCGGTCGAGGGTAACCTGTCTTCGCCTACGCGCGTAGATGTTCCGGCTGACGACAGTCGGATCGTTGTCTTGTCGATTCCGACAAGAGTCGCCCGGTGGCGGAGCCGGTCGGCCACCGGCGGCGGAGCCGGTCGCTCGCCGGTCACTCGTCGGTGACGAAGATGTCCTTGTCGTTGAAGACCTCGACTATGAAGATCAGCAGCCGGCCCAGGCTCACGCTGTACTCGACGAGGATGTTCTGCGTCAGCCGGATCGTGCGGTCGTCGCCGGTCGCGCTCATCGGTCTCGACGGCTTGGGGAACGGATCGCGCGCGAGCAGCGAGATGCCCTTGTCGAAGGCGGCGCGCTGACGGTCGTCGAGGCGGTCCCGGGTGGCCGCGGCCTGCTCGGTGAAATAGACCTGGTACGTGGGCGGCATGACGCTCTTCCCTTCGCCTCGTCGTGTCGAGAGTCTACGGGGCGTCAGCACGGACGCTTGCGGATCTCCATCACATAGTCGTGCGGCGCGCCCGCCGACTCCGCCGCGTCCGCGATCTCCCCCAGGTAGCGCGCCGACGGCAGCCCGCCCTCGTACCCGTCGAGCACGTAGACCCACGCGGCCTCGTCGCCGTCCAGGGTGTGCACCCGCACCCGGGCCCGCCGGTAGATGCCCAGCCCGACGCCCTCCCAGCGGTCCATGGACTCCTCGTCCATGGGGGCGATGTCGTAGAGCGCGACGAAGACCTGGGAGCCCGGGGCCTCCACGAGGGTCGCCAGCGCACCCTCCCAGCCCATCTGCTCACCGCCGAAGGTGAGCCGCCAGCCGTTGAGCCAGCCGGTGCCACGCAGCGGGGAGTGCGGGGCGCGGCGGGACATCAGCCGCGCGTCGAGATTGCCGGCGTACGCGGCGTAGAGCGACATGGTGTCGAGGGTACGGGAGTGACGGCGGGGCCCGGCGGGTGTCCCCGTGGCGTACGCCACGCCGTGGGCCGCGGGCGCCCCTGTACGAGGCGGCGTGCGAAAAGTCCGTACGAAAAGCCCGTAGGACAAGCGGTGCGGCCGGCGTACCGCTCCCGCGCCCGGCGCCGAACCGGCCGTCGCCCGGAAAGCCGGACGAAACCGCCGATGAAGGCCCCGGACGGGAGTTCACGGGGGGCGTGCGGGACAATGGAGTACGTGACTCGGATCGTGATCATCGGTGGCGGGCCCGGCGGCTACGAGGCGGCCCTGGTGGGCGCCCAGCTGGGGGCGGAGGTGACCGTCGTCGATTGCGACGGTCTGGGCGGGGCGTCGGTGCTCACCGACTGCGTGCCGTCGAAGACATTGATCGCCACGGCCGAGGTGATGACGACCTTCGACTCCTCCTACGAGGAGCTCGGCATCATCGTGGCCGACGACACCCCGCACATCGAGCGCGCGGCGCGCGTCGTGGGCGTGGACCTCGGCAAGGTGAACCGCAGGGTCAAGCGTTTGGCCGTCGCCCAGTCGCATGACATCACGGCCTCCGTGACCCGCGCCGGGGCCCGGGTGCTGCGCGGCCGCGGCCGGCTGGCGGCCGGCCAGGCCCCCGACGGCTCCCGCGAGGTGATCGTCACCTCGGCGGACGGCGCCGAGGAGCGGCTCACCGCCGACGCCGTGCTGATCGCCACCGGCGCCCACCCCCGGGAGATCCCGGACGCGCTGCCCGACGGCGAGCGGATTCTCAACTGGACGCAGGTCTACGACCTGGAGGAGCTCCCCGAGGAGCTCATCGTGGTCGGCTCCGGCGTCACCGGCGCCGAGTTCGCCGGGGCCTACCAGGCGCTCGGCTCCAAGGTCACCCTGGTCTCCAGCCGGGACCGGGTGCTGCCGGGCGAGGACCCGGACGCGGCCGTCGTGCTGGAGGACGTCTTCCGGCGGCGCGGCATGAACGTCATGGCGCGCTCGCGGGCGCAGTCGGCCAAGCGGGTGGGCGACCGGGTGGAGGTCACCCTCGCCGACGGCCGGGTGATCTCCGGTACCCACTGTCTGATGGCGGTCGGCTCCATCCCGAACACCGCGGACATGGGCCTGGCGGAGGCCGGGGTCCGGCTCAAGGACTCCGGGCACGTGTGGACCGACCGGGTGTCGCGCACCAGCGCGCCGGGCGTCTACGCGGCGGGCGACTGCACCGGCGTGCTGGCGCTGGCCTCGGTCGCGGCCATGCAGGGTCGCATCGCGATGTACCACTTCCTGGGCGACACGGTGGCGCCGCTCAACCTGAAGGCCGTCTCGGCGAACGTCTTCACGGACCCCGAGATCGCTACGGTGGGTTACACCCAGGCGGATGTCGACAATGGCTTGATCGATGCGCGGGTGGTCAAACTTCCGCTGTTGCGCAACCCCCGCGCGAAGATGCAGGGCATCCGCGACGGCTTCGTGAAGATTTTCTGCCGGCCCGGCACGGGCATCGTGGTCGGTGGTGTGGTGGTTTCACCCCGTGCGAGTGAATTGATCCATCCGATTTCGATCGCGGTGGACAACAATCTGACGGTCGAGCAGATCGCTAATGCGTTCACTGTGTACCCCTCGCTTTCGGGGTCGATCGCGGAGGTGGCGCGTCAGCTCCACAACCGGAAGACTCAGGGCAAGGCTTAGGCCGGGGCCCGGACTTGACAGCCCGGGGGCGGCCGCGACCGCGGCCGCCCCCGGCGCGCTCGTATACCACCTTCGCCCCGCCTCTGCGAACAACTTCTGTTATTCGGCGCAAACTGCTGAAACCAAACGGCCGCGCACGTTACTGTCAGTTTCGTGTTCGCTGCAGAACGTCGCCAATTGATCCTCGAAATGGTGCGCGCCAACGGGGCCGTGTCGCTCCGTGAGCTCGCCCGCGTCGTCCAGACCTCCGAAGTGACCGTACGGCGGGACGTGCGGGCGTTGGAGGCAGAAGGACTTCTCGACCGCCGGCACGGCGGTGCGGTACTCCCCGGTGGCTTCACCCGGGAGTCCGGCTTTCCGCAGAAATCCCATCTAGCGACCGCGGAGAAGACGGCCATCGCCGATCTCGCCGCCGGTCTCGTCGAGGAGGGGGAGGCCATCGTCGTCGGCGCGGGTACGACGACCCAGGAACTGGCGCGCAGACTCGCCCGGGTGCCCGGGCTCACCGTGGTCACCAACTCGCTGCTGGTCGCCCAGGCGTTGGCGCACGCCAACCGGGTCGAGGTCGTGATGACCGGCGGCACGCTGCGCGGCACCAACTACGCCCTGGTGGGCAGCGGCGCCGAGCAGTCCCTCCAGGGGCTGCGGGTCTCGCGTGCCTTCCTCTCGGGCAGTGGGCTGACCGCGGAGCGCGGTCTGTCCACGTCCAACATGCTCTCGGCGAGCGTGGACCGGGCACTGGTCCAGGCCGCTGCGGAGGTGGTCGTGCTCGCGGACCACACCAAGCTCGGCACGGACACGATGTTCCAGACCGTGCCCACGGACGTGATCACCCGGCTGGTCACGGACGAGCCGCCCGCGCACGACGACCGGGCCGCGACCGAACTCCAGGCGCTGGCGGACCAGGGCGTGCAGATCGCCGTGGCCGGCGCGAGCGGGGGGGACGGCCGGCAGGGCGGTGAGACCGGCGGCTCTCCGGGGCGACCGCCCCGGAGGGACGTCCCCCTCCCCGGGCAGCGCCGAAACCATCCTCCTCAAGGGGGGCCGGGCGCGGGGAGCCATCCGCAGCTGCGGGCGGCGGCCCTGGCGGCGGAGCAACAGGCCGCGGCGGGCGGCCGCGTGGCCGACCTGGCCCCGCGGCGTCGCTGAGCGGCGGCGGTACGGCCGCGGACGCACGCGTCCGAGATCACCGTGTCGCCACCGTGGTGGAGCCCGGCGACCTGCTCGCCGGGCTCCGCCCGGTTCTCTCCGGAGGCCCGGGAACGGACCGTCGCCCCTCTCCGAAGGGGCCTCGCGTCGTCGGAGCCGCCCCGGAGCGGTCGGGCGGTCACGCCTTGACGCCGCGCAGGGTGAGCTTCAGCAGCCGGTCGATCAGGTCGGGGTCGTCCGGGGACTCCTCCACGGCCAGGGCGATCGCGTTCGTCAGCTGCAACAGATCCGCGATCTCGACATCGGACCGCACCGCGCCGGCCTCCCGCGCCCGGTCCAGCAGCGCGCCCCCCGCCTCCCGCATGGGCACACTGCACCGGGCGAGCTGGGAGCCGTCGTCGCCCCGCGAGGCGCTCATCAGCGCCCGGGCCAGCCCCCGGTACGTACCGGCGTGCTCGATCACCGCCCGCAGCCACGCCACCAGCGCGGTGCACGGCTCGGGCGCCTCCAGCAGCTCCCGGGCCCGGGCCAGCAGCGCGTCCACCTCGCCCCGGAAGACCGCGCCCATCAGGGCGTGGCGGTTGGGGAAGTGGCGGTAGAGCGTGCCGATGCCCACGCCGGCCCGGCGCGCGATGTCCTCCAGGGAGGCATCCGTGCCGTGCGCGGTGAAGGCCGTACGGGCCTCGGCCAGCAGCCGCTCGTAGTTGCGCCGCGCGTCGGCCCGCATGGGCCGGGGGTCCCGCGCGGGCGCGCCCCCCGCCGCGCCGCCCGTGTCCGCTGTCCGCACCGTCTCGGTGGCCATCGCCAGGTCCTCCCTGTCCCTGCCCTGGGCTCCAGGATGCCATTGCGGCGGGATACGCCGTGGGGCCCGCCGAGCGATCGGCGGGCCC
>NZ_JBPQTV010000318.1:0-7487 GCF_051386515.1 Streptomyces sp. URMC 123
GGGGACGACCTGGGCTACGCCGTTCGGGTGCGCGGCGTTCCGGGGTGAGGGCGGACGTGCCGCTTCCGGGTCACAGCGGATGCCGCCCGGTCGGACGCCACTAGGCTGAGGTGGGGGGCGCGAGGCCGTACGTCCGCCCCTTCGTCCCCTCCCCTCCCGTCCCCTTCTCCTCTCATCTCTCCGGACCGCCATGCGCGCTCTCCCCGTATCGCGTTCCCGCGCCCTGCCGCGCCGGCTCGCCCCGCTGTTCGCGGTGGCGCTGACGGTGGCCGCCCTGCCGCCGGCGGCGTACGCGGCCGCCACGGGCGGCCCCTCCCACGCCCCGGGGCCGAAGGCGCCCAAGGAGTTCGTCGCGCTGCACGACGTCGATCCGACGATCCGCCAGGAGATCCGCTACCGCACGGCCCACAACTTCGTCGGCACCCCGATCGACGGCTACCGCAAGCCGATGTGCATCCTCACCGCCGCCGCGGCCCGGGCGCTGCGCTCGGCGCAGCGCGAGCTGCTGGCCCGGGGCTACTCGCTGAAGGTCTACGACTGCTACCGCCCGCAGAGCGCCGTGAACCACTTCGCGACCTGGGCGAAGGACCTCCGGGACACGGCGATGCGGGGCGAGTTCCACCCGAGGGTGGACAAGAGCCGGCTGTTCACGGACGGCTATGTCGCCGAGCGGTCGGGGCACAGCCGGGGCAGCACGCTGGATGTGACGATCGTGCGGCTTCCGGCGTGGCCGACCAGGCCGTACGTGCGCGGCGAGCCGCTGAAGCCGTGCTACGCCCCGAAGGCCGAGCGCTTTCCGGACAACTCCGTCGACATGGGCACGGGGTTCGACTGCTTCGACACCCTGTCGCACACCCTCGACCCCCGGATCACCGGTGAGCAGCGGGCGCACCGGCTGTTGCTGAAGGAGACCCTGGAGGGCGTGGGGTTCGTGAACTTCGCGCAGGAGTGGTGGCACTACAGCCTCCGCCGGGAGCCGTTCCCGCACACCTACTTCGACTTCCCCGTCTCCCGGCGGTCGCTCACGTCCTAAGCGCTTGCGTCTTGGGCGCTCACGTCCTGGGCGCCGCTTCCCGGGCGCTCGCTTCCCGGGCGTTCACGTCCTGGCGGCGGGCGGTTCCGGCCGCATCACGCATGAGGAACGGCAGCACGCGCGGCAGCACATCGGCCGATCTGCCCCAGCCCTCGACGTGGTCCACCTCCGGCAGGGAGAAGAACCGCGTGCCGGTCCTCTCGGCGAAGGTCCGCATCGGTTGGTGCCAGGGGTCGGCCGTGCCCGCGTACATGAGCATCGGGACATCGGATGCCGCGAGCCCGGCGTGCACGCCGGGCTCGTGCAGGAACGCGTCGAAGTTCGCGCGCAGGGCGGCCGGGTGAACGGCCTCGATGACCTCCGCCAGCGTGGGATCGGCCATGGCCGCCTGCCGCATCAGCGGGTACGGGTCGGTGTCGGCCGGGAGGTCCAGGAGACGCAGCATCGCGTCGACGGCGGACCGGAAGCCGTGGAGGGGGTCGAAGGCGCCGGCCACGAGCCGGGTGAGCCGTTCGGGCGCGTGCAGGGCGACGGCGTAGCCGGTCAGGGCCCCCAGCGAGTAGCCCCAGAACGCCGCCGTGTCCGCTCCCACGTCGTCGAGCACGGCGGTGACGTACTCGGCACGCCGCTCCAGTGCGTACGCCGCCGGGTCCCGCGGGGCACCGCTGCCGCCCAGGCCCAGCGGGTCCACCGTGATCACGGTATGGGTGGCGGTCAGCGTCGTGGTGTAGCCGGCCCGGCTCCAGTGGCTGCCGACTTGGAACATGCCCGGGTGCAGCAGCAGCGGGGGGCCGTCCCCCGACACCTCGTAAGCGATCTCGTATCCGTTGCTGTGCGCGATGGGCATCCGTTGCTCCTTGCCGCCGATGGCCCGGTCGGGTCGCTCGGCGAGGCTATCGGCGGCCTGCGGCACCCCACCCGCCGGGGGCCGGGAGGCGCGGCCGAGGAGGGACCCCTACTCTCCGGTGCGGAGTGTGAACTCTGCGTGAATCGTGCGCCCTTGTCCCTTGACCGAGGACATCATGCTGGGGTGCGCTCCTGGACGGACCATCTTCGCTTCGCCTTCCAGCCCGTCGTGAATCTCACGACCGGATCGGTGGCGGCGCTGGAGATATTCGCCCGGCCCGTGGTCGGCGACGTGGTCGCGCAGGCCCGCCGCAACCCCGAGCTGGACGGGGAGCTCGCGGCGCTGGCCGTCCGGGCCGCGGCCCGGCAGGGGACCCTGCTGCCGCTGCACGTGAACGTGTTCGCGGCGACCGCCGCGGCGCTCAGCGGCCTGGCGTCGCTGCGCGCGGCGGTGGCCGACGCGGGCCGGCGGACGTGGGAGGTGACCGTCGACCTCGGCGCGCCGTTCACCGACGTGCCCCGGCAGAAGCTGCTCGCGACGGCCCGCGCGCTGCGCGCGGACGGCTTCCGGATCTGCGCCGACGGCGTGGGCGACGGCGATGTGCCGCTGCGTCTGCTGGCCGACCTGGCGCCGGACATCATCAAGGTCGACGGCACGCTGGTGGCCCGGCTGCCGGACGACCGCGGGCATCGCGCGCTGGTGGCCGGGCTGCGCCGGTTCTGCGACGGCGCGGGCGGGCTGCTGGCGGTCGAGGGCGTGGAGACAGAACTGCAGTGCGCGGCGGCCCGGGAGGCGGGTGCCCAGCTCGCCCAGGGCGACCTCTTCGCCCCGGCCGCGCGCCGGCCGGCCGCCGATGTGTACCACCCCCTGGTGCTGCCGCCGCTGCCGTCCTCGGCGCCGATCGGGCCGTCCGTACTGGAGTTCGTCCAGCCGGCGGCGCTGCTGCCGGTGTCCGCCTCGGCCGAGGAGGTGCGCACGCTGCTGACGGCTCATCCGGAGATGTCCGGGGTGGTGCTGGTGGACGCCGAGGGCGCGCCGGTCCGCGCGGTGCACCGCGACCGCTTCCTGCTGACCCTCTCGGGCCGCTACGGGCACGCCCTGTACGCGGACCGGCCGGCCGTACGGCTCGCGGACCAGCCCCGTACGGTCGGCACGGACGCGACGGCCTGGGAGGTGCTGGACGTGGTGGCGGCCGGGGCCCGGGTCCGCACGGGCGACGACGTGACGGTCGTGGACGACGCGGGGCGCTGTGTGGGCGTGGTGCATCTGGCCGACATCGTGCGGGCGCTCGCGGAGAGCCGGGTGGAGGAGGCGGCGCGGCTCAACCCCCTGACCCGGCTGCCGGGCTCGGACGCGATCAACGCCGAGGTGGACCGGTGGATCGCCGACGGCCGGGAGTTCTCCCTGAGCTGGCTGGACGTCGACGGCTTCAAACAGGTGAACGACGGGGCGGGGTTCGCCGCGGGCGACGAGCTGATCCGTTCGGTGGGCCGGGCGCTGGCGGCGGCCGCGGCGGAGTGGCCCACGGCGCGCATCGGCCACATCGGCGGGGACGACTTCCTGGTGCTGGCGGAGCCGGAGGGGCTGGAACCGCTGGCCGCGGCGGTGCTGGACGCGCCCTGGTCGGCCGGCGGGATGCCGGTGACGCTGTCGCTGGCGACCGTGGTGTGCCGGCCGGGCAGCGTGGCCGGGCACCGGGAGGCGGCGGCCTGCCTGGCGCCGCTGAAGCGGGCGGCCAAGGCGATGCCCGGGGCGAGCTGGGTGGTGAGCCGCCCGGAGGACGCGGAGCGGCCCGAGGTGCGGCGGCCGGTGGAGGCGCTGCCCGGGGTGTGCGCGCCGGCCGAGGCGTTCCGGAAGCCGGCCCAGCCGGCGCCCCAGCCGCCGCGCCATGTGCCGGCGGCCGGCTGACCCGCTGTCCGCCATCCGCTGACCCACTGCCCTGCTTGCCGGCTGCTGACCTGCCGTCCGCCACCTGCTGACCCGCGCTGCCCACGGCCTGCCGACCTGCCGCCTCCTGACCTGCTGCCTGCCGTCCGCCGGCCTCCGCCGCTCGCGCCTTCGGAGAATTCGGCGCCTTCCCGACCATCCTGGACACGAGGGTCGTGTCAGCCGAGGGGATGGCCATGAGGGACCGTTACGTCGCCGCGATCGACCAGGGGACGACCTCCAGCCGGTGCATGGTGTTCGACCGGAGCGGCGGTGTCGTCGGCGTCGACCAGCGCGAGCACCGGCAGATCTTCCCCCGGCCCGGCTGGGTGGAGCACGACGCGGCGGAGATCTGGTCCACGGTGCGGGCGGTGGTGGACGGGGCGCTGCGCGCGGCCGGCATCGGCCCCGACCGGCTGGCCGCCGTGGGCGTCACCAATCAGCGCGAGACCACCGTGCTGTGGGACCGGGCGACCGGCGAGCCGGTGCACAACGCCCTCGTCTGGCAGGACACCCGCACGGCCGCGCTCTGCCGGGAGCTGGCCGGCGCCGAGGGGCCCGGCCGGTTCCGGGAGACCACCGGGCTGCCGCTGGCGAGCTACTTCTCCGGGCCCAAGGCCGCCTGGCTGCTGGACCGGGTGCCGGGGCTGCGCGCCCGGGCGGAGCGCGGCCGGATCGCCTTCGGCACCGTCGACTCCTGGCTGATCTGGAATCTGACCGGCGGCCCGGACGGCGGGGCGCACGTCACCGATGTCACCAACGCGGGGCGCACCCTGCTGATGGACCTGGAGACGCTGCAGTGGGACCGGTCGATCCTGGCGGCCATGGACCTGCCGGAGGCGATGCTTCCGGAGATTCGTTCCTCCGCGGAGGTGTACGGCACGGCGGTGGGGTCGCTCGCCGGGGTGCCGGTGGCGTCGGCGCTGGGCGACCAGCAGGCGGCGCTCTTCGGACAGGCGTGCTACGCGGACGGGGACGCGAAGAACACCTATGGCACCGGGAGCTTTCTGCTGCTCAACACGGGCGACCGGCCGGTGCCGTCGAAGCACGGGCTGCTGACGACCGTGGCGTACCGGATCGGCGGCGAGCGGCCCGCGTACTGCCTGGAGGGGTCGATCGCCGTCACGGGCGCGCTGGTGCAGTGGTTCCGCGACCAGCTCGGGGTGATCCGTACGGCCGCCGAGATCGAGCCGCTGGCGGCCAGCGTCGAGGACAACGGCGGGGCGTACGTCGTCCCGGCGTTCTCCGGGCTCTTCGCCCCGTACTGGCGCTCCGACGCGCGCGGGGTGATCACCGGGCTGACCCGCTACGCCACCAAGGCGCATCTGGCGCGCGCCGTGCTGGAGGCGACGAGCTGGCAGACGCGCGAGGTGGTGGACGCCATGTACGAGGACTCGGGGACGCGCGTCGCCGCGCTGAAGGTGGACGGCGGGATGACCGCCAACAACCTGCTGATGCAGCATCAGGCGGATGTGCTGGACGTGCCGGTGCTGCGGCCGGCCGTCGCCGAGACGACCTGCCTGGGCGCGGCGTACGCGGCCGGGCTGGCGACCGGGGTCTGGCAGGACCTGGACGAGCTGCGGGGGCTGTGGCGGCCGGACGCCGAGTGGACCCCGCGGATGCCTGCGGACGAGCGCGAGCGCGAACACCGGGCCTGGCGCAAGGCGGTGGAGCGCAGCTTCGGGTGGCTCGACGGGGACGAGGGCGGTTCCCGGGGCGGTGGGGGCTGAGGGCGGGGGTCACGGGGGCCGGGGCCCCGGGCGCGCGGTCAGGTGCGGGCCGGCAGCCGGTGTCGTACGGCCGCGTGCATCGCGTGCTCGACGACGGACACCAGCACCTCCTTGGCGGACTCCCGGTCGCGGGCGTCGCACAGCAGCAGGGGCACGCCCGGGTCGAGGTCGAGGGCGTCGCGGACGGTCTCGACGGGGTAGCGGTCGGCGCCGTCGAAGCAGTTGACGGCGACGGTGAAGGGGATGCCGCGGCGTTCGAAGTAGTCCACGGCGGCGAAGCAGTTGTCGAGCCGCCGGGTGTCGGCGAGGACGACCGCGCCCAGGGCGCCGCGGGCCAGCTCGTCCCAGAGGAACCAGAAACGGTCCTGCCCGGGGGTGCCGAAGAGGTAGAGCACCAGGTCGTCGCGGAGGGTGATGCGGCCGAAGTCCATGGCGACGGTGGTGGTGCGCTTGCCCTCCACACCGGCCAGGGAGTCCACCGGGCGGCCGGCCTCGGTGAGGAGCTCCTCGGTGAGCAGCGGTTTGATCTCGCTGACCGAGCCCACCAGCGTGGTCTTGCCGACGCCGAAGCCGCCCGCCACCAGGATCTTGAACGTCACCGGCTCGACGGCGGGTTCACGATGTCGCCCCAAGCGCCCGAAGGCCATGGCTCTCTTCTCCCGGTTCGGTCGTTCACGCAGGTCACAGGCGGGCATGCCGAACAAGCGCCCGCTGGGGCCGCCATCAGCAAGGGCACCGTACAACGTCGTCGTCCGGCGTCCCATGCGTACGCTCCGGCGCGATATCGAACAGCAACTGAAGAGCGAGTGCACACAACTGGTTCTCCACCAGGCGGCTGTGCGAGACCTCGGAGGCGGTGACCGTGGCGGCGGCATCCGCGCCCGGGCTCAGGCGAGCATCCGCGCCCGTGCCGCCGCCGGGGCCTGCGCCGGGGTCCGGGCCGGGGCGGGTGGTGGCGCTCAGCTCCCGGTAGCGGCCCCACGCCTCGTCCAGCCGCTCCTCGGGCGGAACGCGGCCCGTACTGCCGCAGTCGGACACCAGCTCGGCCAGGAGTTCCAGCAACTCCCCGAACCGGGCGCGGAACGCGTCGCCCACCGGCGGGCCCTGGGCCGTGCCGCCCACCCGCCCGGCCGCCCGGGCGAGCACCCGGGACTGCTCGGCGACCGCGTACAGCGCCTCCAGCGCCGTACGGGCGGGCCGCGGGTCGCCGTGCCGGGTCAGCTGGGAGCGCGGGTTGAAACGGTGGCTCTCCGCCGCCCGCTCCTGCGCCTCGGCCACCTCCAGCGTGCCCCGGTGCACGGCCCGCGCGCGCTCGGCCCGGTGCTCGGCGCTCAACGGCTCGCCGCTGCGCACCTCCTGGGCGATGTCGCGCAGCAGGTCGGCGGTGCGCCGGGCCAGCAGCTGCGCCGCCCGGCCGGCCTCGGCGCGGCGCAGCGCGGGCGGCCAGGCGAGGTTGACCAGCAGTCCCACGGCGATGCCGATGGCCACATGGGCCAGCCGGGGCGCCGCGTAGCCGACCGGCTGTCCGTTGCCGGCCAGCAGCGTGAACAGCGCGGTGAACGGCACCTGGATGCCCTGGCCGTCGAGGAGCGGCCAGGAGGCCAGGAGCAGGGCGAGGGGGACGACGGCGACGATGCCCCACAGGGTCGGGCCGAGGAGCCAGGACACCGGCACGGCGAGCAGGGCTCCGAGCAGGAAACCGAGCCCGTAGCGGCCCGCTTCGCGGAGCGAGCGCAGCACGGTGGGGTAGACGCCCAGGAGCGCGGCCAGGGCGGCGAAGTACGGCTGGTCCTCGCCGGGGAGCAGGCGGGCCAGCCACCAGGCCGCCGCAGCGGCGACGGTGGCCTTGGGGACGAGGGAGACGTCCTGTCGGGGGAGGGCCCTGAGGGCCCGGAGTATCGGGACGGGCAGACGATCGCTCATCGGGCCTCGGAGATCGGGGGTCGGGGGT
>NZ_JBPQTV010000319.1:0-7463 GCF_051386515.1 Streptomyces sp. URMC 123
CTCCGGGGAGCGGCCGGGGTGGGGTCCACCCGTTGGTGGTGCCCGGTGGTGGTTCGGGCCCCTGGACAGGGTAGCGGACGCGGGGGTCACGTCCGCCAGGGTGCCTGGAACGCGTCCCCCCGGCCGGCCCCCGGCCGCGGCCCGGCGTCGTACGGGGGCTGCGGGGCCCGCGGGGTCGGTGAGGCGGAAGGAACCGTTCCCTCGCGCATCTCATCCTTCAGTCGTACACTCCCTCGGCACCTGAGGCCGACGCAGCGGCCCCTCTCCGTCCATGACCATGGATTCGAACGGGCCGCGGCGGCAGGGCCGAGGTCGGGCAGGTGGAAGACGGAATCGGAGACGGAAGGAACGGTCGGTGGATCTCACCAGCGGACCGTTTCTCGCGCTCCTGATCGTCCTCGCCACCCTGCCGATCGTCGGCCTCGTGCGCACCCGCGGCTGGCGGCGGATCTGCTCCGCCGTACTGGCCCTCGGCGGTGTGCTGCTGGTCCTCGCCGCCCTCGTCAATCAGCACTTCTCCTATGTGCGCCACGTCGAGGACCTCTTCGGCCTCGGCTCCCGCGAGATCGTCGACGTGCGCGAGGGCGCGCCCCCCGGCGAGGTGGCGCGCACGCTCGGCGCCGTCGCCGGGCGCAGCCCCGGGCGCGGCGTGCTGCTGAAGATGCCCGTGCCGGGGCAGCGCAGCGGCATAAAGGGCCGGTCCGCGTATGTGTATCTGCCCGCGCAGTACTTCGCGCCGGAGTACGCCGGCACCCGCTTCCCCGTGCTGGAACTGCTGCACGGCATGCCGGGCGAGCCCGCGGACTTCCTGCGCAGCCTGGACGCCGACCGGCTCTACGAGAAGTCGCTCGAACAGCGCCGCACCGGGCCGATGATCGTCGTCATGCCCGACGGCAACGGCTCGCGCTGGCGTTCCACGGAGGGCGTGAACGCCGTCGGCGGCGAGCGGGCCGAGACGTATCTGACCGAGGACGTCGCCGACACCGTCGAGCGCTACTTCCGGGCGCTGCCGCGCGGCCGCGACTGGGCCCTCGCCGGGTTCTCCGTCGGCGGGTACGCGGCGGTCAACCTGGCCCTGCGCCACCCCGACCAGTACGGCGCCGCCGCCAGCATGAGCGGCTACTACACGGCCGTGGAGGACGAGTACACCGGCAAGCTCTACCGCGGCGACGAGCGCGTCAAGCGGGAGAACTCCCCGACCTGGTGGATAGAGCACCATCCGCTGGGCCGCCAGGCGTTCTACCTGATGGCGGGCTCGGACGACAGCTTCACCTGGGAGCACACTCCGCCCTTCCACCGGCGGCTGCGCGAGCTCGGCGCGGACGTGGAGCTCGCGGTGATGCCCAACGGCAAGCACGACTACCGCGCCTGGCGGAAGTCCCTCCCCGACGTCTACAACTGGGCCTGGGCGAAGGTCGACGCCGCCGAGCTGAAGGGCGCCTTTCCCGCGCGGCGGCAGCCCGCCCTGCCCGACCGGCTGCCGCCGGCGAGCCGCCCCGCGGAGGGGGAGACCGGCCGGACGGCCAGTGGCAAGCCGCTGCTGCCGCGCGCCGAGGACGTACGGGGCCTGCCGCTGTGGCAGCCGTGGCCCCAGGCGAGGAGCAGGCCCGCCGGCTCGCGGCCCAGGGGGGCGACTCCCCTGGCCACCGGGCCCGCCCCGACCGCCTCCGGTCCGACCTCCTGGGGCCCGACCGCCTCGGGCCCGACCGCCTCGGGCCCGGGCAAGGGCAGCCATCTGCCGAAGTACGCCCCCCGCACCGACGCCCCCACCGACGCGGCTGCCCACCCGGCGCCCGGATCGGCCGACGGCACCGCGCCCCCGCCGACCCCCGACATCACCTTCAGCTCCCGCCCGGCGAACCGCCGCTGAGGCCAGCCGCGGCCAACCGAGGCCATCGAGGCCAGCCGCGGCCGACTGAGGCCAACCGCCGCGTCAACCGCCGCGCGCCAACCGCCGCGCCACGCCTCAGTGCCGCGTCACCGCCACCCGGTGGTTGCCCGCCGCGTCCCGCCCCAGCACCTCCACCGCGATCCCGCGCCGGCTGTCCGTGAAGCGCTCCCCGACGCCGTACGGCGCGTCCGTCAGCTCCGCGGTGACATTGGGCCGCCGCGCGCAACCGCCGCTGCGCGGCGCGCTGTCGATCACCGTCACGGGCCCCCGGCCACTCGCGGTCCAGGTGTCCACCCAGTAGACGAGCACCCCCGGCTTGCAGACCAGCGCGTCGTTGCCCTCCTGGGTGCGGACCTCCACGGCGTAGCCGCCGCGCGCCGAGACCGGCAGATAGAGCAGCTTCGACCCCCCGGCGCGGCCGAGCGGAGTGAGGGTGTGGACGGAGCGGCCGACGCCCGAGGCGCAGTGGAACTGGTCCTGGCGGAGCCAGCCGAGCTTGCGTTTGTGCCAGCCCAAAAAGTCGTTGTTGTCTCCCCAGTCCTCGGACATGATGTCCCAGTGCCCGACCTTGGTGCCCCCCGTGGGCGTGTAGAGGTCGGGCAGCCCGAACGCATGCGCGTTCTCGTGCGGCAGTACGCGATAGGCGTGCTGTGCGCCGGTGGGCGAGCCGTCGTCCTGGCGGCTGTAGACGAAGGACACATGCGCGAGCGGCACTCCGTCCGCGATCGGCGCGTCGCGTGTCCCGGCGAAGGTGACGGACAGCACGGTATCGAGGGCCGACGGCCCGGCGTTGGGAGTGACCAGCACATTCACCAGGTGGAATGGGCGGAAGTCGACATGGGGGTCGGCGGCGGCCGCGATGTCCCGGATGAGCCTCCGGTAGCCCGGCTCGTACGCCACGCCCCGGCCGATGCCATACGAGGCGAAGGGCTGGGGCATCCGCAGCCATCCCTTGACGGGGGTCTCGGCGCGGTAGTCGAGCGCTCCGTAGGAGCTGGTGCGGTACCACTCCGCGGTGCGCGGGAAGAACTCGCCGAAGCGCGCCCGCGCGCTGCCGGCGCCGGGCGCGTCCGGGAAGTCGATCATCAAGGTGAGGGCGCGGAGCACTCCGGTGCCGGCGACGTGGCCCGGGGGCGTGGGGAGCCCGGTGGACATCTGGAGTCCGGCCTTCGGGGCCGGATCGCAGGTGGCGCCGGCCCGGACCGCCGGGGTGGCGGGCACGGCCGGGATCGCGGCCAGGAGCTGGGCGGCGACGGTGACCAGCGCGGCGAGCGCGAGGGAACCGGCGGTCCGAGCGCCGGGAGCGGCCGTAGCGCCGGGGGAGCCCGGAGCGCCGGGAGCGGCCGTAGCGCCAGGAGAGCCCGGGGCGCCGGGAGCGGCCGTAGCGCCAGGAGAGCCCGGGGCGCCGGGTGTGCGGGATATGGAGCGTATGGATCGTGTGGAACGTATGAGCTGTATGGGGGATATGGAGCGTATGGATATGTGGGGTTCGTGACCGGAGCCGGAGGAACGGGGGGAGCGGGGGGCCCGGCGGCCGCGCGGCGCCCGGTGCAGTCCGCGGTGCGGGCGGCGGGCGCTCGCCGGGCGCAGCGCCCGGGTGAGTACGGCGCCGGCCGCGAGCCCCACGGCGGAGGCGCCGACGGCCACCGCGACCGTGAGGGCCGCGGACACCAGGTGCGGCGGTGCGACGGCGGTGATGCTGTTGACCGTCGTGACGAGCGTGACGGGGGTTACCGCTGTGTCGGCCACGGAGCCCAGGAGCACCGTGGCGGCCTCGGGGACCGTGGCAGGCATACGCGACGCGCCTTCCGATCGGGGCAGCCGCTGCCTGTCCGCCCCACCCACGGCCGCTCTCTGCGATCACCCTCCGGTGCCGGGGCGCCGGGCGCGCGGGGAAGGCGTCCGAACGAGGCGGTGCGTCGCCCATCCGGCGGCGCGGGCTCGTACGTTCCGGTGGCGCGCGTACGTCTCGGCGGTGCTCGTGCGGCCAGGGCCGCTCGTACGTCCCGGGGGCGCGCGTACGACCGGGGGCGCGCGTACGTCCCTTGGGCGCTCGTACGTACGCCGGCGGGGCGCGCGCCTGTGAGGAGCGCCACACAAAAGGGGCGCCCTCCGCGAAATATCCGGGGAGAGTTTCCCCGTTTGCATGAGTGCGGCAACCGGGGAAGGACTCCCCGGTTGCGTCCGCCCCCGTAAGACCCGACAGCTTGTGAAAGGAAGGAGCGCCACCGTGGCCGTCGACCTGTCCACCATGCCGTGCGGAACGGTGACCTCCGAGGTGCCCGCCGACGCGGCGCTCGCCGCGCCCGTATCCGCGTGCCGGCCCCGGCTCCGCGCCGACGCCGCCCGCAACCGCGAGCGCATCGTCTCCGCCGCCCGCGAGCTGTTCGTCGCCCGTGGCGCGGAGGTCCCGCTGGACGAGGTGGCGCGCCGTGCCGGCGTCGGCAACGCCACGCTCTACCGGCACTTCCCGGACCGCGACGAACTGATCCACCAGGTGTCCCTCCAGGTCATGGACCGGGTCGTCCGGCAGGCCCGGGCGGCGCTCGACGAGGAGCCCGACGCCTTCGCCGCGCTGAGCCGCTTCGCGCACGCGGCGGTGGACGAGCGCATCGGCGCCCTGTGTACGCTGCTGTCCGGCCGGGTCGACCGCGATCACCCCGAACTCGTCGAGGCGCGCGATCAGTTGGAGCGCGTCGTCGAGAGTCTGATGGAGGGCGCGCGGGCCTCGGGCCTGCTCCGCGGGGACGTCGCCGCCGGCGATGTGCTCGTGGCGATCACCCAGCTCACCCGTCCGCTGCCCGACTCCGGCTGTCGTGACATCGACGGGTTCGCCCACCGCCACCTCCAGCTGCTGCTGGACGGCCTGCGCGCCCCGGCGCGCTCCGAACTTCCGGGGGCGCCCGTGACGTTGGAGGACCTGCGCCGGCAGGCACTCGCGGAGAACCGCTCATGACCGACCGACGCCGTATCGACTCGTAAACCGCCGTAAATCGCCGTAAACCGCTGTAACCGATCGGCCCACCACCGATCGATCAGGACCGACCGGTCACCACCGATCGGTCAGCACCGACTTCCGGAGCGAAGCGCGGACCCCCGCACGGCCTGACCCGCCGTGCGAACGCCCGCGCCCGCCCCGCGACGCGTTTTGTTCACCGTCCGCACCAACGAGTGAGGCACTTTCATGCCTTCTACTGTCAGTTCACCGGCCGACTCCGCCGTCGGCCCCGACCCCAGGCGCTGGAAAGCCCTGGCCTTTATCGCCATAGCCCAGCTGATGGTCGTCCTCGACGGCACCATCGTCAATATCGCCCTGCCCTCCGCCCAGACCGACCTCGGGATATCCGACGCCAACCGGCAGTGGGTCATCACCGCGTACGCCCTCGCCTTCGGCGGCCTGCTGCTCTTCGGCGGCCGGATCGCCGACCTCTGGGGACGGCAGCGCACCTTCGTCGTCGGCCTGATCGGCTTCGCCGTCGCGTCCGCCCTGGGCGGCGCCGCGGTCAACGAGGCCATGCTGCTCGGCGCCCGCGCCTTGCAGGGCGCCTTCGGCGCGCTGCTCGCCCCGGCCGCGCTCTCCCTCCTCGCGGTGATGTTCACCGAGGCCAAGGAGCGCGCCAAGGCCTTCGGCATCTTTGGCGCGATCGCCGGTGGCGGTGGCGCCATCGGTCTGATCCTGGGCGGTGTGCTGACCGAGTACCTCGACTGGCGCTGGACCTTCTTCGTCAACATCCCGTTCGCCGCCGTCGCCGCCGTGGGCGCGCTGATGGTCATCCGGGAGCCCGAGGGCGCGCGCAACCGCTCGCCGCTCGACATCCCCGGCGTGGTGCTCTCCACCCTCGGCCTGGTCTCCCTGGTGTACGCGTTCACCCGCGCCGAGTCCGACGGCTGGGGCTCGGGCGCCACCATCGGCCTGTTCGTCGCGTCCGCCGTGCTGCTCGCCGCCTTCGTGGCGGTGGAGGCCAAGGTGAAGGCCCCGCTGCTGCCGCTGCGGGTGCTCACCGAGCGCAACCGCGCCGGTGTCTACCTCTCCCTCGGCCTCGCCATCATCGCGATGTTCGGCCTGTTCCTCTTCCTCACCTACTACCTCCAGGTGGTGAAGGGCTACTCCCCGGTCAAGACCGGCTTCGCCTTTCTCCCGATGATCGCGGGCATGATCACCGGCTCGACGCAGATCGGCGCCCGGCTGATGACCCGGGTGCCGCCGCGCCTGCTGATGGCGCCGGGCTTCCTGTCCGCCGCCGCGGGCATGCTGCTGCTGACCCAGATGGAGATCGACAGCTCGTACGTCGGGCTGATCCTCCCCGCGCAGCTGCTGCTCGGCCTGGGCATGGGTGCGGCGTTCATGCCGGCCATGAGCCTGTCCACGTACGGTGTGCAGCCGCGTGACGCGGGTGTGGCCTCGGCGATGGTCAACACCTCCCAGCAGGTCGGTGGCGCCATCGGCACCGCGCTGCTGAACACCATCGCGGCCAGCGCGACCACCGCGTACGTCACCTCGCACGCGGCCACCGCGCCCTCCGTCGACCTGCTGAAGCTGGAGGCGATGGTGCACGGCTACTCCACCGCGATCTGGTGGGCGGTCGGCATCCTGGTGCTCTCCGCGCTGATCGCGTTCACGTTCATCAACACCCGGGGCGAGCGCGGCGGCCAGACCGTCGCCGGCTCGGGCGGCGACGCGAGCGCGGCGGGCGACGAGGTCTCCGTGCCGGTCATGGTGCACTGACGTGCGCTGATCTCGTGATGCGGAGGGGCCCGTCCGGACGACCGGACGGGCCCTTCCGCTTTTTGGGGCCCCTTCGCGTACGAGCCTTTCGCGGGCGTCCGCGGGCGTATGGCGATCGGTGCGCGTCAGCGCAGCCAGGGGAGGTCCGCGCCGGCCGCCGGCTGGAGCCCCTCCGCCACGACCCGGCAGATCTCCCCGAGCTGGTCCACCTGCTCGGGGCTGAGCCGGTCGAACATCGCCGCCCGCACGGCCGCGACATGGCCGGGCGCCGCCTTCTCCAGTACGGCGTACCCCTCGCCCGTCAGGACCGCGAACTGTCCTCGCTTGTCCGAGGGGCAGCTCTCCCGGCGCACCCAGCCGTTCTTCTCCAGCCGGGCGACGGCGTGCGAGAGCCGGGACCGCGTGATCTTCGCGTTCTGGGCGAGCTCGGTCATCCGCATCCGGTGCCCGGGGGCGCGCGAGAGCCAGACCAGCAGCCCGTAGTAGATGTGCGGCATGCCCGCGTCCCGCTGCAGCTGCCGGTCGAGGTGGTCCTCCAGCAGCGCGGCGGCCTGGAGGTACGCCTGCCAGGTGCGCTGTTCGTCATCGGTGAGCCAGCGCGGCTCGCCTTCGGCTCCGGTCGTCCCAGTCATGACTCCACCTCGAGGATTCTTCTTGAATCGTAAATAAGTCTGCGTGGCCCCCGTCCCTGCTCCCCCGTCACCGCACTGTCGTATCGCACACCACCGGTGCGCGGCTCGAGAACGCGGGGGCCCGAGGTGGCGAAAACCGGAAGGGGCCCCGGCGCGCCGAGGGGTCGGGATTCGGCGGTCCGGGGCCCGTGAGGTGAGGGACGGGGCGCGGGGG
>NZ_JBPQTV010000320.1:0-7447 GCF_051386515.1 Streptomyces sp. URMC 123
GGCGCCCGCCCCGGCCCCGGCCGCCGCCCCCGCGGCTCCGGCCGGCGGTGGCGACGGCGCGTACGTCACCCCGCTGGTGCGCAAGCTCGCCACCGAGCGCGGTGTGGACCTGTCGTCGGTCAAGGGCACCGGTGTCGGTGGCCGCATCCGCAAGCAGGACGTCATCGCCGCCGCCGAGGCCGCCCAGGCCCCGGCCCCGGCGCAGGCTCCGGCCGCCGCGGCCCCCAAGGCCGCCGCCGTCGAGGCGTCCCCGCTGCGCGGTCAGACCGTCAAGATGACCCGCATGCGCAAGGTCATCGGCGACAACATGATGAAGGCGCTGCACAGCCAGGCGCAGCTCACCAGCGTGGTCGAGGTGGACATCACCAAGCTCATGCGGATGCGCGCCAAGGCGAAGGACGCCTTCGCCCAGCGCGAGGGCGTGAAGCTGTCCCCGATGCCGTTCTTCGTCAAGGCGGCGGCCCAGGCGCTGAAGGCCCACCCGGTCATCAACGCCCGGATCAACGAGGACGAGGGCACGATCACCTACTTCGACTCCGAGAACATCGGGATCGCGGTGGACTCCGAGAAGGGTCTGATGACCCCGGTCATCAAGGGCGCGGGCGACCTCAACATCGCCGGCATCGCCAAGAAGACCGCGGAGCTGGCGGGCAAGGTCCGCACCAGCAAGATCAGCCCGGACGAGATGTCCGGCGCGACCTTCACGATCAGCAACACCGGCTCGCGCGGTGCGCTGTTCGACACGGTCATCGTGCCGCCGAACCAGGTCGCGATCCTGGGCATCGGCGCCACGGTCAAGCGCCCGGTCGTCATCAACCACCCGGAGCTCGGCGAGACCATCGCCGTGCGCGACATGACCTACCTGTCGCTCTCCTACGACCACCGTCTGGTGGACGGCGCCGACGCGGCCCGCTACCTGACCGCGGTCAAGGAGATCCTGGAGGCCGGCGAGTTCGAGGTCGACCTCGGCCTCTGAGGCCCCTGCGGCTCCTGAGGGCTCTCGGGCCCCCGCGAGCAGCGCCGTACGGCCGCGCCCCCGGCGCCGGGACTTCCCGGTACCGGGGGCGCGGCCGTTGTCGTACCCCCGCGCCATGATGGGCGCATGCGCGCGGCGAGGTTGATCAGAATGGTGCTGCTGCTCCAGGCCCGGCCGGCCATGACCGCGGCCGAGCTGGCGCGGGAGCTGGAGGTCTCGGAGCGCACGGTGGCCCGGGACGTGCTCGCCCTCTCGGAGGCGGGCGTGCCGGTGTACGCCGACCGGGGCCGGGCCGGCGGCTATCGGCTGGTCGGCGGATACCGCACCCGGCTCACCGGCCTGGGCCGCGCCGAGGCCGAGGCGCTGTTCCTGTCCGGGGTGCCGTCGGCGCTGCGCGAGATGGGGCTGGCGGACACCGCCTCGGCGGCCCGGCTGAAGGTGGCCGCGGCCCTGCTGCCGGAGCTGCGGGACGCGCCCTCGACCGCCGCGCAGCGCTTCCATCTGGACGCGCCCGGCTGGTGGCGGGAGGCGCCGACGCCCGCGCTGCTGCCGGCCGTCGCCGAGGCCGTCTGGGACGACCGCCCGCTGGCCGTCCGGTACCGCCGCGGCGAGCGCGAGGTGCGGCGGACGCTGGAGCCGTACGGGCTCGTGCTCAAGGCCGGCGTCTGGTATCTCGCCGCCCGGGTGGACGGCGCCTTCCGGGTGTACCGGGTGGACCGCTTCACCTCCGTGGCACCGGCCCCGACCCCGTCCCCGGCCCCCGGCGAGGGGGCGGGCGACGGCGGCGACGGGCGGTTCGCGCGCGACGAGGACTTCGATCTGCCGGCCTTCTGGGAGCGGCACGCGGCGGAGTTCGCCCGGTCCCTGCTGCGGGACGAGGTGGTGGTGCGGCTGACGCCGGCGGGGGCGGCCCAGCTGCCGCACGTCACCGACCGGGCCGCCGCCGAGGAGGCCCTCGCCGCGGCGGGCGGGCCCGACGCGGCGGGGCTGGTGACGGTCACGCTGCCCGTCGAGTCGCCGGAGGTGGCGTACGGGCAGGTGCTGGCGCTGGGGCCGGAGGCGGAGGTGCTCGGGCCGCCGGCGCTGCGCGAGCGGTTCACGGCGGCCGCGGCCCGGACGGCGGCGCTGTACGGGGTCGGCGGGGCGCCGGAGGGGCCGGCGCGGCCCCAGGCCGTGGGGCCCGTGGAATCGGGCGCCCGCCCGCCGTCCGCGGATCAGCGGTAGGCCGAGTCGTCCGCGTCCTTCCCCTCGAACTCCACCTCGCGCACATAGCGCCAGGCGTCCGGCCGGGTACCGTCGGCGTCGGTGAAGCCGTACTCCCGGGCGAGCTGCCCGGTGGAGAGCGACTGCCCGTTCCAGCGGGCCACCCCGGGGTCGGAGGCCAGCGCGACGACGGCGCGGCCGATGTAGACGGGCGACTCGGCGATGGCGAAGCTGCTCAGCTTCGCCACCCCGTCGCGCCAGTTCTCCTCGGTGACCCCCATGTAGTCGAGCATCTGCTCGGACCGCAGGAAGCCGGGGGTGAGGGAGACCGCGGTGCAGCCCCGCTCCTTCAGCTCCTGCCCCAGGCCGAAGGCCATGCGGATCGGGGCGTTCTTGGTGAGGTCGTAGTAGAGGTTCTCCCGGTAGTGGTCGCGGTTGTGCTCCCAGATGCCGTCCGTCACCTCGATGAGCAGTCCGCCGGGCCGGCGGGTCAGCAGGGGCAGCGCGAAGTGGCTGGTGACGAGGTGGGTCTCGACGCCCAGCCGCAGCATGCGCAGCCCCTGGTCCAGCGGGACCTCCCACATGGCCGGGCGGGCGCCGAAGTCGACCAGGTGTTCGCCGCCCCAGATGTCGTTGATCAGGACGTCCAGCCGGCCGCGCTCGCGGTCTACGCGCTCCACCAGGGCCCGTACCTGGTCCGGCACCAGGTGGTCGGTGGGCACGGCGATGCCCTCGCCGCCGGCCGCCGTGACCAGTTCCGCCGTCTCCTCGATGGTCTCCGTCGGCCGGCCCACCTCGCTGACCCGGTCGCGGGTGGTCCGGCCGGTGGCGTAGACCGTCGCGCCCGCGGCCCCCAGCGCCACGGCCATGGCCCGTCCGGCGCCCCGCGTCGCCCCCGCGACCAGGGCCACCGTGCCCGCCAGGGGGCGCTCCCGGTCCGTCGGGGAGCCGCCCCGCCCGGTGCCGTACGCACTGCCGTGCTCACTCACGAGTACGTCCTTTCCATGGGGTTCGGGATCTGACCCGACCGAGGCTGGCACCCAATCCCGACACCTTCTGTCGCCATTTCCCGGCTTTCCTCGCTCTCCCGTCGCCGGGGCGGGCGCGGCGGCCCCGGGCGACCCTCCGGTAACGACACAGCCGCATCTGGGCCGCTCCACGTGCGGCGCGGGGCCGAACACCCGATGCTGTTCCCGTGATGATGGACGAGACGGAGTTCTGGGAGATCGTCGACAGCACCCGCGAGGCCGCCGACGGGGATGCCGAGGACCACGCCGATCTGCTGGTGGAACGGCTGCTCCAGCTGGAGCCCGACGCCGTGCTGGACTTCGCCCGGCACTTCGAGTCCCGCTACAACCGGGCTTACCGCTGGGACCTGTGGGGCGCGGCCTGGGTGCTGCTCGACGGCGCCGACGACGACGCGTTCGACTTCTTCCGCTGCTGGCTGATCGGCCAGGGCCGGGAGATCTTCGAGGGCGCCCTGCACGACCCGGACGACCTCGCGGAGCTCCTCGACGACTTCGACGCGGAGGTCGACGGCGACGCGGAGGACCTCGGCTACGCGGCGGACGAGGCGTACGAGCAGCTCACCGGCGCGGAGCTGCCGGACCTCGGCCTGCCGCCGCAGCCCAAGGAGCCGCTGGGCACGCTCCTGGACCTGGAGGACGAGGAGGCCCTGCGGGAGCGCTTCTTCCGCCTGTGGGAGCGCTTCCGCGCCTGAGCCAGTTCTCTTCACGTCGGCGCGTGTCGTTCCGCTTCCGGGGGCGCCGCGGGCGGCGGGTGCGCGCGCTCCCGGGCGCCGGGCGGGGCAGGATGGACCCATGCGCGTCAGCATCACCGGTGCCACGGGGCTGATCGGCTCCGCCCTCGTACGCTCCCTGCGAGCGGACGGCCACGAGGTCGTCCGGCTGGTGCGGCGCGCGCCGCGCGGGCCCGACGAGGCGCGGTGGGACCCGGGGCGCGGCCGGGTCGACGCGGCCGGCCTCGCCGGCAGCGACGCCGTCGTCCACCTGGCCGGGGCGGCCATCGGCGGCCACCGCTGGACCGACGCCTACAAGCGGGAGATCCGCGACAGCCGCGTGCTGGGCACGGCCGCCGTGGCCGAGGCCGTGGCCTCGCTGGACACCCCGCCGCGGGTGCTGGTGAGCGGCAGCGCGATCGGGATCTACGGCGACGCGGGCGACCGCGTGCTGGACGAGGACGCCCCGCCGGGCGACGGCTTCCTCGCCCGCGTCTGCGAGGAGTGGGAGGAGGCCGCGGCGCCGGCCGTCGAGGCGGGCGTACGGACCGCCTTCGCCAGGACCGGGCTGGTGGTGGCGCGCGGCGGCGGGGCGTGGGGGCGGCTGTTCCCGCTCTTCCGGCTCGGCCTCGGCGGGCCGCTCGGCAGCGGCGACCAGTACTGGAGCTTCATCTCCCTGGCCGACGAGGTGGCCGCGCTGCGGCACGTCATCGACACGGCGGAGCTGGCCGGGCCGGTCAACCTCACCGCGCCCGAGCCGGTGACGAACCGCGAAGCGGCGCGGGCGATGGGCCGGGTGCTGCGGCGCCCGGCGCTGCTCCGGGTGCCGGCGCCGGCGCTGCGCCTCGCCCTGGGCGAGCTGGCCCAGGACGTCCTCGGCAGCCAACGCGCGCTCCCGGGCCGCCTCCTGGCCTCGGGCTTCACCTTCCGCCACGCCACGATCGACGCGGCACTCCGCGCGGCCCTGACCGCGTAGGCCGCCGGGCCGGGGCCCGGGCGTGGGGATTCCGGCGCCCCGCCTCAGAGCCTGATCAGGACCACGCCCGCGCTGAATCCGCTGGCCACGCCGAGCAGCGCGACGGTGTCACCGGGCTCGACACGGTCGCTCTCCAGGGCGGTGACCAGTTGCAGCGGCAGCGAGGCGGACGCGGTGTTCCCGTGGTCGACGACGGTCGGCAGGCAGCTGTCGGCCGGCAGGCCCAGTGCCTGGATCGTCTCCCGGTACTGCGGGGCCGTGGTCTGGTTGAAGGCGATGAAGGAGCTGCGGCGCACGGCGTCCAGCGTCTCACCGGTGCGGGTGAGGACCCGCGGCAGGAGGCCGAGCGCGACGTCGCGCAGGAGGTCACCGTCGATCCTGAGGTAGGTGGCCTCCATGTCGGTCGGGCGGGCGTGCAGGGTTCCGCCCGCTTCGATCGTGCAGGCGTTCCAGGCGGTGGATTCGGCGCCGAAGAGCGTGGTGAGGACGCCGGGTCCGTCCGCGGTGGCCGGGCCCGCGGTGAGCAGGAGCGCGGCGCCGGCGTCGGAGGCCGTGTAGCCGAGCACGGCCCGCAGGAACGCGTCGTGGCTGGGCACCTCCCAGCGGGTGGCGAGGGTGGGCGCCTCGCCGCAGGTGATGAGCACGGTGCGGTAGCGGCCGGTCTCGATGAACGCGGCGGCGATCTCGATGCCGTTGAGGACGCTGTTGCAGGCGTTCTTGACGTCGAACACCGGGCAGGTGGCGCCGAGCTTCGCGGCGACGATGTGCGCGGTGGCCGGTTCGATGAGGTCCTGGCTGCAGGCGGTGAACAGCAGCAGGTCGACGTCGGCGACGTCGCGTCCGGCGGCCGCCAGGGCCTTGGTCGCGGCGCTGGCGGCGAGGTCCGAGGCCTGTTCGCGTTCGCCCTTCTCGTGCACCCCCCGTACGCCGGTGAGGTCTTCGAGCAGCCCCGCCGGAGGCACGAAGGCGCTGCCGGAGCGGGCGATGCGCTCCCGGGTCTCGCCCATGGTCCGGTATGCGGGGGGCAGGTGGACCGCGGTCGCAACCAGCCGGGCACGCGGGGCAGTCGGCACCTTGCCACCGTAGAAGGCCGACCGGGCGCAGGGGTCCGTTCCTCGCCAGGGCACCCGAAGGGCTGATGAGGGGAATCGATGGACGAATAGCTACTTGTCGGCTTATGGGGCACGTCTTATGGAAGGCACGGGCGGTAGGGGGCGGTGTGCATGGGTGCGGACGAGCGGGCGGTCGCCATCGTGGGGGTCGGGTGTCGCTTCCCCGGTGGGCTGTCGAACCTGGCGGAGCTGTGGGAGGCCCTGTCGCACGGCCGGGACCTGGTCGGCGAGGTGCCCGAGGACCGGTTCGACCGGGACCGCTGGGTGGACCCCGGGCCGGCGCGGCCCGGCCTGAGCTGTACGGCGGCGGGCGGGTTCCTCCCCGACGTGGCCGGCTTCGACGCCGAGTACTTCGGCATCGCCCCCGTGGAGGCCGCCTGCATGGACCCGCAGCAGCGCCTGCTGCTCGAACTGGCCGTGGAGGCGCTCGACGACGCCGGGATTCCGGCGCGGTCGCTGGCCGGTTCGGCCACCCCGGTCTTCGTGGGGGTCTCCGACGCCTCCTACGCGCGGTTGCAGGGGCGGCTGCCCGACCGGCAGACGCCGTACACCGCCAGCGGCGGCGCCCTGTCGATCGTGGCCAACCGCCTGTCGTACGTCCTCGATCTGCGGGGCCCGAGCATGGCCGTCGACACGGCCTGCTCGTCCTCCCTGGTGGCGCTGGACCGCGCCTGCCGCGCCCTCCTGGAGGAGGGGGGCCGCGTCGCGATCGCCGGGGGCGTCAACGTCCTGACGGGCCCCGAGGGGTTCGTCTCCTTCTCCGCCGCGTCGATGCTGTCGCGGCGCGGCCGGTGCGCCGCGTTCTCCGCCGAGGCGGACGGCTTCGTCCGGGCCGAGGGCGGCGGCGTGGTGGTCCTGAAGCGGCTGGCCGACGCGGTGGCCGACGGGGACCGGGTGCACGCGGTGATCGCGGGAACGGGCAGCAACTGCGACGGCCGCACGGTGGGACTGGCGATGCCCAGCTCGGAAGCGCAGGAGGCACTGCTCCGCGCGGTGTACGGCCGGGCCGGGGTGGACCCCGACGACCTGGTGTACTTCGAGGCGCACGGCACGGGGACGCCCGTGGGGGACCCGGCGGAGGCGGAGGCCGTCGGGCGGGCGCTCGGGCGGCACCGCACGGGCGGGCCGTTGCCGATCGGCTCGGTGAAGTCCAACCTGGGCCACCTGGAGCCGGCGTCCGGAATGGCGGGGCTGTGCAAGGCGCTGCTCGTCCTGCGGCACGGCCGCGCCCCCGCGACCCTGCACGCGCGGCCCCTCAACCCCGCCATCGACTTCGCGGGCCTGGGCCTGTCCCCCACGGTCGAACCCGCGAGTCTGCGCCTGCACGAGCGGGCCGCCGTCGGGGTCAACTCCTTCGGCTTCGGCGGCGCCAACGCCCACGCCGTCCTCACGGTGCCGCCCGAGCGCCCGCCCGACGGCCTCCGCCTCCGCCGGGTCCCCCA
>NZ_JBPQTV010000321.1:0-7420 GCF_051386515.1 Streptomyces sp. URMC 123
TATAAGAGACAGCGTCATCACCTCCACCACCGCCTCCCGCCCGCCGGCCACCCCTCAGGAGAAGGTGCTGTGCGGCCTGGTGGCCGAGCTCCTCGGCCTCCCCGAGGCCGGCCCCGACGACAACTTCTTCGAACTGGGCGGCGACAGCATCGTCTCCATCCAGCTCACCGGGCGCGCCCGCGCCGCCGGGCTCGCCCTCTCGCCCAAGGACGTCTTCGGCTGCGCCACCCTCGCCGAACTCGCCGCGCGGGCCGGCGCCGCCGACGACAGCGCGGAGGAGGCCGGGGCCGGCATCGGCGAGGCGCCGCTCACCCCGATCATGCACTGGCTCCGCGCCACCGGCGGCCCCGTCGGCCGCTACTCCCAGGGCAACCTGCTGCGCGTCCCGGAGGGCCTGCGCGAGGAGGTGCTGACCACCGCCGTCCAGGCGCTGATCGACCGGCACGACGTGCTGCGCGCCCGCTTCGAGGGCTTCCTCGACCGGGCGGCCGGCGGGGGAGCCTCCGACCGAGCCGGCGAAGGGGGCGCCGCCGCCGGCGGGGGGAGCGTTCCCACCTTCGAGGTGCGGCCCGTCGGCACGGTCCGCGCCGAGGACGTCGTGCGCCGCATCGACGCCACCGGCCTGTCCGCCGACGCCGCCCTCGCCCGGCTCACCGAGGAGCACCGCGCCGCGCTGGACCGGCTCGACCCCGCCACCGGCGCCGTCCTCCAGGTCCTCTGGCTCGACACCGACGACCCCGCCGACAGCCGGCTGCTCATCGTCGGCCACCACCTCGTCGTCGACGGCGTCTCCTGGCGCGTCCTCCTGCCCGACCTGGCCGCCGCCTGCCGCGCGGCGGCCGCCGGCGAGACCCCCGCCCTGGAACCGGTGCGCACCTCGTACCGGCGCTGGGCCCGGCAGCTCCTGGCGGAGGCCGGCTCCCCCGCCCGCACCGGTGAACTCGCCCTGTGGACCGAGACCCTCACCGGCTCCGACCCGCTGCTCCCGGACCGGCCCCTGGACCCCGCGCGCGACACCCGGGAGACCGTGCGCCACCTCGACCGCACCCTGCCCGTGGCCCGCACCGCGCCCCTGCTCACCGACGTGCCCGGGGCCCTCGACGCGGGCGTCAACGACATCCTCCTCACCGCCCTCTCCCTGGCCGTCACCGCCTGGCGCGAACGCTCGGGCGCCGACCCCGCCCACCGCGCCGTCCTCGTCGCCCTCGAAGGACACGGCCGCGAGGAACAGCTCCTGCCGGGCGCCGACCTCTCCCGCACCGTCGGCTGGTTCACCAGCGTCCACCCCGTGCGCCTCGACCCCGGCCCGGTCGACGTCACCGAGGCGCTGGCCGGCGGCGGCGAGCTCGGCGACGTGCTCAAGCGGGTACGGGAGCGGCTGCGGGCCATCCCCGACAGCGGCATCGGCTACGGGCTGCTGCGCCACCTCAACCCCGAGACCGCCGCCGTGCTCGCCCGACTGCCGCAGCCGGAGATCGAGTTCAACTACCTCGGCCGGTTCACCACCGGTGAGACCGCCACGACCGAGTTCGCCCTCGCCGACGAGGCCGCCGACTTCAGCGACGCCGCCGACCCCCGGATGCCCGCCGGCTACAGCCTCGACATCAACGCCTACACCCTCAACCGCCCCGACGGGCCCGAGCTGCATGTGCGCTGGTCCTGGCCCGCGGCCCTGCTCGGCCCCGCCGACGTCGAAGAACTGGCCGACCTGTGGTTCCGGGCGCTCGACGCCCTGACCCGGCACGCCCGGCAGCAGCGCCCGTAGGGCCACGCCCGCGCCGGCCCCGTACCGCGCCGCCGCCTCCCGGCGGTGCGGTACGGCGGCCGCGCCGAGGCCCCGGCGCACCCTCGCCCCCCCCCACCGAACCGCGCGCATCGCAGGAGATGATCCATGGTCACCGAAGCCGTCCGGGAAGCCGTGCGGCGCGCCCGCGCCGCCCAGCGCGAGATCGCGTCCTGGTCCCAGGAGAGGATCGACGATGTCGTCGCGGCCGTCGGCTGGCAGTGCTACCGGGAGGACAACGCCCGGCACATCGCCCAGCTCAGCCACCGCGACACCGCCCTCGGCACCATCGAGCACCTGTACGCCATGCAGCGCCGCCGTGTCCTCGGCGTGCTGCGCGATCTGCACGGCGTCAAAACCGTCGGCGTGATCGAGGACCTGCCCGAACTCGGCCTGCGCAAACTCGCCAAGCCCCTCGGGGTGATCGCGGTGGCCAGCCCCGCCACCGCCCCCGGCCCCGGCATCATGTGCAACGCGCTGCCGATGCTCAAGACCCGCAACGCCGCCGTCTTCACCCCCAACCCCCGGGCGCACGCCACCGCCCGCGAGGTCATCCGGCTGATGCGGGCCGCCCTGTCCGACGCGGGCGCCCCGCCGGACCTCCTCCAGTGCCTGGAGGTCACCGGCCGCGAGGCCGGCACCGCCCTGATGCGCGAGGCGGACCAGGTGGTGGCCATCGGCGGCGCCAACACCGTGCGCCGCGCCTACGAGAGCGGCACCCCCGCGATCGGCGCCGGCGTCGGCAACCCCACCGTCGTCGTCGACGAGACCGCCGACCTCGCCGACGCGGCCGAGAAGATCGCCACCGGGGCCTCGTACAACAACGGCACCTCCTGCTCCTCCGAGAGCAATGTGCTCGTCCACGCCTCCGTCGCCGAGCGGTTCCGCGCCGAACTCGCGCGCCGCGGCGCCCATCTGTGCGGGCCGGACGAGACCGCCCGGGTGCGCGCCCTGATGTGGCCGGACGGCACCGCCCTCAACCGCGACCTGATCGGCCGCCCCGCCTCCGTCATCGCCGCGGCCGCCGGCATCGCCGTGGACACCGCCGACGGCGCCGGCAAGGCGACCGTGCTCGTCCTCGACCACGCCGACGCCACCGCCCTGGACGACCCCATTCTCCGCGAGAAGATCTCCCCCCTGCTGACCTTCGGCGTCTACGACGACTTCGAGGAGGCCGTGCGGCGGGTGGAGGAGATCTCCGACCGCTGCGGACGGGGCCACAGCTGCGGCATCCACACCGACCGGCCCGACCGCGTGGCGCTGCTCGCCGAGCGCGTCCCCACCTGCCGGGTCGTGGTCAACCAGTCGACCATGACCAACACCGGCAGCTTCGACAGCGGGGTGCCCTTCACCACCACCCTCTCCAGCGGCACCTGGGGCGGCTGCGGCGTGTCCGGCAACATCACCTGGCGGCACTTCCTCAACCACACCCTCATCTCCCGCCCCATCCCCGAGTCGCTGCCCGACGAGCGTCTGCTCTTCGGCGGCCACTGGGAGCAGCGGGGCGGCCCCGAAACCGACGGCGCCCAGCAGGAAGGCCTCGCCCACCGTGTCTGACCACCGGCCCTCCCCGGCAGAAGCGCTCGCCGCCAAGAAGCGGGAGCTGCTGCGCCGCAAGCTCGCCGAGCGCGGCCTCGCCCCCTCCGGCACCGGCCGGCCGGGCATCGCCCCCCGCCCCGACGGCGCGCGGCCCGTCGCCTCCTCCGCCCAGCGCCGCATGTGGGCCCTCCAACAGCTCACCCCCGGCACCGCCGCCTACAACCTCGTCATCGCCTTCGACCTCACCGGCCCCCTCGACGCGACCGCCCTGCGCGCCGCCCTCGGCGAGGTGACGGACCGGCACGAGATCCTGCGCACCGTCTACCGCGAGGACACCGACGGCGCCCTCACCCCGCGGCCGCTCGCCCGCCCGGCGGTCGAGCTGCCCACGCACGACCTCACCGGGCTCCCGGCGGCCGACCGCGACCGCGAGGCCGACCGGCTCGCCACTGAACTGGGCCGGCGCCCCTTCGACCTGGCCACGGACCTGCCGCTGCGCGCCGCCCTGCTGCGCACCGCCCCCGACCACCACGTCCTGGTGCTGGTGGCCCACCACGTCGCCGTCGACGAGGGCAGCTGGGAGATCCTCCTGCGCGACCTGGCCGAGCACTACCGGCGGCACACCGCCGGGGACGGCCAGGACGCTCAGGGCAGCCCGGGCAGCTCGGACAGCTCGGGCAGGCCCGCGGGTCTGCCCGCCCCCGAGCGCCCCCGCCTCCAGTACGCCGACGTCGCCCACTGGGAGCAGGGCCGGCTGACCGAGGAGTGGGCCACCCGGCAGCTGGAGTACTGGCGCGGCCGGCTCGACCCCTGGCCGCCGCCGTCCGCGACTTCGCCCGCGCCCAGGGGGCCACGCCGTTCATGGTGCTGCTCGCGGCCGTCACCGTGCTGCTGCACCGCCGCACCGGCCACCGGGACATCGCGCTCGGCACCCCCGCCATGAACCGCGACCGGGCCGAGTACGAGGGCCTCGTCGGCAACTTCGACAACACCCTGCTGCTCCGCACCGACCTCGGCGGCGACCCAGGCTTCACCGACGTCCTCGCCCGCGTCCGCGAGGTCTGCGCCGGCGGCTACGAGAACCAGCACCTGCCCTTCGAACGCGTGCTCCAGGAGCTGCGGCCGCAGCGCACCTCCAGCAGGACCACCCCGTTCGACGTGATGTTCCTGCTGCGCACCGAGTCCTTCGACACCTTCGCCCTGCCCGGCCTGGCCGTGCGCCCCCGCCCCGCCTCGAACGGCACCAGCCAGTTCGAACTGACCCTCGCGGCCGTCGCCACCGGCGACCGGCTCGCGCTGGAGGCCACCTACCGCACCGACCTGTTCGACGAGCCGACCGTGGCCGATCTCCTGCGCCACCTGGAGGTCCTCCTCGGCGACCTGCTCACCGAGCCGGACCGGCCGGTGCGCCGCGCCTCCCTGCTCGACCCCCGCGAGCGCCACCAGGTCCTCGTGGAGTGGAACGACACCGGCCACCCGGTGCCCGACGCCACCCTGGACGAGCTGTTCGAGCGCCAGGCCGCCCGGACACCGGAGGCGACCGCCCTGGTCTGCGGCCCGGAGACGCTCACCTACGCCGACCTCGACACCCGCGCGAACCGGCTGGCGCACCTGCTGCGCGAGCGGGGGGCCCGGCCCGAGACGCTGGTGGCCCTCGCCCTGCCCCGCTCGGCCGACATGGTCGTGGCGCTGCTCGCGGTCCTCAAGTCCGGCGCCGCGTACCTGCCGCTCGACCCCGACTACCCCGCCGAGCGCATCGCCGCCATTCAGCGCGACGCCCGGCCCGCGCTGCTGGTCACCACCGCCGCCACCGCGCCCGGCCTGCCCACCGACGACCCCGCGCGGCGCCTGATCCTCGACGACGAGGCAGTCCGCGCCGACCTCACCCGCCGGCCCGCCCACAAGCCGGAGGGCGAGCGCCCCACCCCGCTCAGCCCCGCCTACGTCATCTACACCTCCGGCTCCACCGGCGCCCCCAAGGGCGTGATCGGCCTGCACCAGGGGCTCGTCAACCGCCTCGCCTGGTTCCACGCCCGCCACCCCTGGCACCCCGACGCCCCTGTCTGCGCCAAGACCTCGCTGAGCTTCCTCGACGGCACCAGCGAACTCCTCGGCCCGCTGCTGCACGGCGGCTCCGTGGTCCTCGCCGACCGCGTCGCCGCCAAGAGCCTGCCCCACCTGGCCGCGCTCGTCCACGAGCGGCGCTGCGCCCGGATCACGGTCGTGCCCAGCCTGCTCGCCGCGATCCTCGCCCTGCCCCCCGAGGAGCGCGACCGGTTCGCCGGCTGCGAACTGTGGATCAGCAGCGGCGAGGCCCTCACCGAGGACGTCGCCCGGCGCTTCGCCGAGGCGTTCCCGCACGCCCGGCTGCTCAACTTCTACGGCTCCTCCGAGGCCAGCGCCGACAGCCTGCAGGCCGAGATCAGCGGAGGCGACGCCGTCATCGGCACGCCCCTGTGGAACACCCGCGCCTATGTGCTCGACGCGGGGCTGCAGCCCGTACCGGTCGGCGGCACCGGCGAGCTCTACATCGCGGGCACCGGCCTGGCCCGCGGCTACCTCCACCGCCCGGGGCTGACCGCCCAGCGCTTCCTCGCCGACCCCTGCGGGCCGCCCGGCAGCCGCATGTACCGCACCGGGGACCTGGTCAGGACGCGCGCCGACGGCAGCCTGAGCTACCTCGGCCGCGCCGACGACCAGGTGAAGATCCGCGGCTTCCGCATCGAGCCCGGCGAGATCGAGGCGGTGCTCACGGGCCACCCCGGCGTGCGCCGGGTCGCCGTGGTCGCCCGCGCGGACGGCGCCACCGGCAAACAGCTCGTCGCCTACGCCGTGCCCACCGCCCCCGACGCCGTCGACGCGGCCGCGCTCCGCGACCACGCCCGCGCCGCCCTGCCCGACTACATGGTCCCGGCCGCCGTCGTGTTCCTGGACGCGCTGCCGCTGACCCCCAGCGGCAAGCTCGACCGCAGGGCGCTGCCCGCGCCGGACTTCACCCGCGCGGTGGGCGACGAACGCCCCCGCACCCCGGGCGAGGAGCGGCTGAGCGCGCTGTTCGCGCAGGTGCTCGGGCTGCCCGCGGTGGGCGTGCGGGACAGCTTCTTCGAACTGGGCGGCGACAGCATCGTCTCCATCCAGCTCGCCAGCCGCGCCACCGCCGCCGGGCTGCCGCTGTCCCCGTGGGACGTCTTCCAGTACCAGACCGTGGCCGCGCTGGCCGCCGTCGCCGGCGAACGGGCCGGCGAGGACGACACCCTCGTCCCGCCGACCCCCGCCATGCGGCGCATCGCCGTACGGGGCGAGGCGGCCGTGCCGGTGCTCCTGCGGGTGCCGGCCGGGCTGGGCCCCGACCGCCTCACGGAGGTGCTGGGCGCGCTGCTGGACCGGCACGGGGTGCTGCGGGCCACCGCCACCGCCGAGGGGCTGCGGATCGCGCCGCCCGGCACGGTTCCCGCGGGCTCGCTCCTGACCCGGTACGACGCGGCCGGGCTGGGCGCGGCGGCCCTGCGCGAGGCGATACAGGCCGAGGCCACCGCCGCCGTACGACGCCTCGACCCGGACAAGGGCGTGGTGTGCGACGCGGTGTGGTGGGACGCCGGCGACCGGGCGCCGGGGCGGCTGCTGCTCACGGTGCACCCGCTGGTGGCCGACGAGGAGTCACGGCGCGTGCTGGTGGCGGACCTCGCCCGGCTGGCGGCGGGGGAGCGCCTCGGTGGTCCGGCCGACGCCCC
This sequence comes from Streptomyces sp. URMC 123, assembly GCF_051386515.1. Taxonomy (NCBI): domain Bacteria; kingdom Bacillati; phylum Actinomycetota; class Actinomycetes; order Kitasatosporales; family Streptomycetaceae; genus Streptomyces; species Streptomyces sp. URMC 123. Next base: position 7,054 of record NZ_JBPQTV010000321.1, read on the forward strand.
CGCGGCTTCCGCAGCGGAATCCGTCGCGGAGCCGGCCCCGTTCGCGCGGTGGGCCCGCGCGGTGATCGAGGCCGGAGCGGTCACGGCGACCGAGGACGGCGACGCGTCCGGCGAGGGGGCGGGGCCGGCCCCGGCCCTCCCCGCGACCACCGTGGCCGCCGGCGCCGCTCACACCGACCACACCACTCACACCGCCGACCTCGCGGACGAGCCGCTCACCGCCGCCCTGGAGCGCATCGCCGAGCGCTTCCACGCCGACCTGGGCGATGTCCTGCTCACCGGGCTGGCGCTCGCCGCCGCCGAGCAGCCCCTGTCGCCCGGACTCGACCCGGCCGACGGCCTGTCCGTGGAGCTCACCCGCTCGGAC
>NZ_JBPQTV010000322.1:0-7417 GCF_051386515.1 Streptomyces sp. URMC 123
TACGGGGCGCTCGGGGCGGGGGCCCGGGGCTGTCTCACGGCCCTCGGTCCCCCGCGGGCCCGTGCGTCCCCTCGGTCAGGAGAGGGTGGGAACGATCTCGCGGACCTTGGCCGCGATCTCGGCCGGCAGCGGGGCGTAGCCGGCGCCGGCGAGCACCTTCTGGCCGTCCTCGCTGGCGGTGTAGTTGAGGAAGGACTTCACCGACTCGAGCGTCTCGGGCTTGTTGCCCTTGTCGCAGGCGATCTCGTAGGTCACCAGGATGATCGGGTACGCGCCCTCGGCCTTGGTGGCGTAGTCGAGCTTGAGCGCCAGGTCCTTGTCCTTGCCGACGATCTTGGCGGCGGCGATGGCCTTGGAGGCGTTCTCGGAGGTGGCCTCGACCGGCGTCGCGGCACCCGTGTTGATCTTCACGGTGTTGAGCTTGGCGCTGGTGGCGTAGGACAGCTCGAAGTAGCCGATGGCGCCCTCGACCTGCTTGACCTGGGCGGCCACGCCGGAGGAGCCGTTGGCGGACTGGCCGCCCTTGGCCGGCCAGGACTTCTCGGCCTCGTACTTCCAGACGTCCGGGGCGGACGCCTTCAGGTACTTGCCGAGGTTCTGGGTGGTGCCGGACTCGTCGGAGCGGTGGTACGGCTGGATCTCGGTGGAGGGCAGCTTGGCGTTGGGGTTCAGCTTCTTGATCGCCTCGTCGTCCCACTTCTTGATCTCCGAGTTGAAGATCTTGGCGAGGGTCGGGGCGTCCAGGACGAGGTCGTCCACGCCGGACAGCTTGTAGGCGATCGCGATCGGGCCGCCGAGCATCGGCAGGTTGATGCCCTGGCCGCCCTTGCAGATCTTCTTGGACTCGGTGACCTCCTCCGGCTTGAGCGCGGAGTCGGAGCCGGCGAAGCCGGTGGTGCCCTGGAGGAACTCGGTGATGCCGCCGCCGGAGCCGATGTCCTTGTAGTTGATCTCGGTGCCGGCGCAGGCCTGCTGGTAGTTCTTGACCCAGAGGTCCATGGCGTTCTTCTGGGCGGAGGAGCCCGACGCGAGCAGCTGGCCCTTGCCGCCGCACTTGATGTTGCCGGGGGCGGTCTTGCCGGCGTCCCCGCCGTTCGCCTTGGTGTTGTCGTCCGACCCGCACGCCGTGAGGACCAGCGCGCTGGAAACCGCGACCGCGCCGACGGCCAGGGCGCGCAGTCCGCGTCCGTTCTTCCCCTGAATCTTCACCTTCGAGATTCCTTCCTGGAGCCCGCCGGTGGACGGCGAAGCAGAGATGTGTGGTTCTGCATCCACCCGGCGGCCGACGTGCTCACCGGTATCGCCGAAATTAGGCAGAACAGGTGAATCGATCGACGGGCCGAAGTGAACGCAGAGTGAACCTCGTCTATCAGGGCGGCGTATGAGAAGAGCAGGCGACGCGTTCGACAACAGGAAATGGCGAGGTCTTTACCGTCCGTGTCCATCGGGTGGGTGAGGGCGGTGGTGACGCTCGGTGTCAAGACCGGGGCAAGCCCGGTCAACGCGGGGTGGCGCCGGGGGGCCGGGTGGCGCCGGACGGGCGCCGAGCCGGGGGCGCGGGCCCCACGCCGTACGATCCCGGCCGCTCGGCACCCGAGTGCCCCTGTCGTTTCCGTCCCCGGCATGGCAACATCCGCGACGGACGCAAGGGGAGGTGGCCGGGTGGGGCTGCGGCAGGAGAACGGGCCGACGGCGGCGGTGCGGGCGATCGGCGCGGCGACCGCGCTGGTCTGCGCGGTGAGCATGCTGCTGGCCGTGCCCGGCGCGGCGTACGCGGCACCGCTGGACCCCGGCCCCGGGCCGTCGCCGGCCGCGAGCCCGTCCCCCGGCCCCTCGGGCTCCGCGCTGACGAACGAGCGGCTGGAGGAGATCCGCCGGCAGATCGAGGACCTGCACCGCAAGGTCGAGACCGCCACCGAGGCGTACAACGCGGCGGCCACCGCCGCCGAGAATCAGTCGAAGGAGATCGTCCGGATCGCCGGCGAGATCGTCGCCGCCCAGCAGCGGATGGACGGGCTGAAGCGCCAGGCCGGTGCGCTGGCCCGGGCCCAGTACCGGGTCGGGGCGGGCGGCGCGCTGCCCCCCGAGGCGCGGCTGCTGCTCCGGAGCGACCCCGAGAGCTTCTTCAAGGACGCCGGCGTGGTCCACAAGGGCCAGCAGGCCACCAGGGGCCTGATCCAGCGCCTCGCGACCACCCAGGCGGAGCTCGACCGCAACGCCGCGGCCGCGAGCGAGCAGTGGAAGAAGGTGGAGGCCACCCGCGTCACCAGGGCCGCCGCGAAGAAGGAGATCGAGGAGAAGCTCGCCAAGGCCAAGGCGGTGGAGGCGGGGCTGCGGGCCGAGGAGCGCGAGCGGCTGCGTACGCTGGAGGAGGACGCCGCGCGCCGGGCGCAGACCACCTGGCTGAGCTCCGGAGTCCTCAAGGAGGTCAACGGCAGGGCGTCCGAGGCCGGCCGGCGGGCGATCGCCTTCGCCACGGAACAGATCGGCAAGGACTACGAGTGGGGGGCGGTGGGCCCGGCGACGTACGACTGCTCGGGCCTGACGTCCAAGGCGTGGGCGGCCGCCGGGGTGACCATTCCGCGCACCTCGCAGGAGCAGTGGCGGCAACTGCCCAAGGTCGACATCAAGGACATGCGCCCCGGCGATCTGATCATCTACCACGAGGACGCCGGGCACGTGGGGATGTACGTGGGCGACGGCGCGATGGTGCACGCGCCGCGGACGGGGCGGCAGATCACCATCGCGGGGGCGGGCTCGATGCGCATCCTGGGCGTGGTGCGGCCGGACAGCGGGAGCTGACACCTTCTTCCGCCTCTTCCGCTTCTTCCGTGCAACCGGGGCCGATCCTTTCTCCGGGCGACCGGGGCTGATCGCCCGCCCTTCGGGCGGCGTCCCGGGTGAGGGGCATGCGAAAGGCGCTTTTCGGACCTTTCGCTCACCCGCCGTCCCGATCCGTCGCCCTCCGTACGGGGTCCGTCCGACACGCCCAAGATCAGCGTGATGTTCGTCATTGCCCGGCGCCCGCCGGCGGCCCAAACGGCAGGCGGGGCGCGGCATATGACATTGGCGGTGGCCGCGGGCCATTCCACATCCCTGTGTCCTACCGCTAGGGTCGCCTCGCGCCCGGAGCCATGTCACAGACCGACCCACTGCCGCGCTCCGGGCCCGGTGGCGCGCCGATCGTCGGCCGCCGCCGCCCTCGGGGGGAGGGAAGGATCAGAGCGATGCGCGTACCCGCGCCGCAGCACGGGCGGGCCCCCGCTGCGGAAGGTGCTCCGGCGAACCTGTCTCCGTGCCCCACGGCGACCGGGCGGCCGATGGTGCCCTCCCAGGCCGGGCCGCCGGACGCCACCGCCCCCGGCGGTCGGGCCCCCGGGCGCGACCGCGACCGTGACCATGCCTCCGGGCGTGACCACGCCTCCAGCCGTGGCCTTGCCGTCGGCCGTGATCGGGTCGCCGGGCCGGGCCGTGACGCCACCGGCGCCGCGGCGCCGGACGCTTCGGCCGCCCCAGCCGCTCCGGGGGTGGTTCTGGCGGCTCGTACGGCGCCGTCTGCCGCCGCCCCGACGACGGATCGCGCGGGCACCGGCACCGAAGCCGGCCAGGACTCCGCCCTCGGCCCGGGCCCCGGCTCGGGTTCCGGTTCCGGTTCCGGTTCCGGTTCCGGCACGACCATGACCCTGCTGGTGATCGAGAACGACCCGGCCGAGTCCTTCGCCGTGCCGGAGATGCTCGACGCCGAGGGCAAGCGGGTCCGCATCCGCATGGCCCACAACATCACCGAGGCCGAGCGGCTGCTCACCGACGACGTCCACTGCGTCCTGGTCGACCTGGCCATCGACGGCCCCGGTGGCGAGCCCGGCGACGAACTCGACACCCTGCGCCATGTGCTGCGCCTCGCGCCCAGCACGGCCGTGCTCGCCCTGACCGCCGAGGCCGACGCCGAGCGCGCGGCCGAGGCCGTACGGGTCGGCGCGCAGGACTACCTCTTCCGCGACGAGCTGGACAGCCGGCTGCTCAACCGGGCCATTCGCTACGCCGTCGAGCGCAAGCGCGCCGACTGCGCCCAGCGCCAGCTCACCGAGTCCCGGCTGCGCGGCCAGGAGAATGCCCGGCTGGAGCGCGGGCTGCTGCCCAAGCCCCTGCTGGAGGGCTCCGACCTGCGGTTCGCGGCCCGTTACCGCCCCGGCCGCAGTCGCGCGCTGCTCGGGGGCGACTTCTACGACACCGTGCGCACCCCGGACGGCACCGTGCACGCGATGATCGGTGACGTCTGCGGGCACGGCCCCGACGAGGCCGCGCTCGGCGTGGAACTGCGCATCGCCTGGCGCGCCTTGACCTTCGCCGGGCTCTGCGGGGACGAGATGCTCTCCACGCTCCAGCAGGTGCTGGAGCACGAGCGGGCCGACGACGAGATATTCGCGACGCTCTGCCTGGTCGACATCGCGCCGGACGGCCGCAGGGCCGGACTGTGCCTGGCCGGCCACCCGGCGCCGCTGGTCACCCGCGCGGGCGGCGCGCCCGTACTGCTGCCGTACGAGGAGGGCGGCCCGGCGCTGGGCCTGCTGCCCGGGGCGCGGTGGCCGCGCCACCAGGTGGAACTCGGCGGCGCCTGGAGCCTGATGATGTACACGGACGGGCTGATCGAGGGGCGCGTCGGCCGGGGCAATCAGCGGCTGGGCCAGGAGGGCATGACCGAGATGATCGCCCGGTGGACGGCCGCCGGGCTGCGCGGCGAGGAACTGCTCGACGCGGTGGTCACGGAGGTCCGGGAGCTCAACGGCGGGGAGCTGACGGACGATCTGGCGGTGCTGCTGCTGGACCGCGGCCGGGTGTAGGGGCCGCGAGCGGGTCGTACGGCCTTGTGCGAGCGCGTGCGGCCCCCCGTACGAGCCTGTACGGCCTCGTACGACCCCCCGTGCGACCCCGTACGACCGCGTTCCACCCCGTACGGTGTCGTGCGGTCTGGTGCGGGTCAGCCGTTGAAGGGTCCGTACGGGCCGTCCGAGCTGCTGCCCCGGCGCCGTCCGCCGCGCCCGCCGCCGGACACCTGCTTGAGCGCGGGCCGGACGTCGACCATGTACACGATCGTCGCGATCAGCCCGATGATCGGCAGGAACGAGAGCAGCGGCAGGAAGAGGTTCACGGCGGCCGCGATGCCGAGGATGATCAGCCAGAACGGCTTGGACTGCTTGTCCGCGGCGCGATAGGCGTCCTCGCGGCGGATCGCGGAGTCCACGAAGGCGAACACGCTGAACAGCAGGAGGGCCACGGAGACCCAGTACATGACTTCGTGAAACCCCTGAACCAACACGTCGTCCACCGCCTTGTCAGTGCCTGTTCGCGGGCCCGCGGCGGCCCGGAGCCGCCCGGCGGGCAGCCCGCCGCCACCGTACCCGTACAACGAGCCGGGCACGCGTCATGTGCCCGGCTCGCTGGACCTTCGGCTATGCCGACGCCCCGCCGAGGGGCGCGAGCCGGCGCCCGGCAGTCACTCGGCCGGCCTGGCGGGGCTCTTCTTGGCCGCGGGCTTGCGGGCCGCCGGCTTCTTGGCCTGGGCGGACTTGTCGTCGTCGGCGGCGGAGTCGCCGCTGGGCGCGGCCGAGGCGGTGGCGCCGGTGCCCGCGTCCTTGGCGGTGGCGGACTCCTGCTTGGTGTCCTGCTTGGCGTCGGCGGTGGACTTGGTGTCCTGCTTGGCGTCCGCCGTGGACTTGGCCTCCGGCTCGGACTCCGGCTCGGGCTCGATCGCCACCGCGATCTCGGCGACCTCCTCCGCCGCCTCGCCGCGCCAGTGCCGTACGACCTCGCGGCCCTCGTCGGCGACCTCCTCGTACGTCTCCTTGACCTGCACCGCGTACTCCGCGGCCCGCCCCAGCGTGCGCAGCGCCACGTCCTGGGCGGAGTCGACGATCTTCTTCAGGTCGGTGTCGAGGGTGCCGAGCACCTCGGTGACCTTGGTGGAGACGGTGTGCTGCACCTCCTTGGCGCCCTTGGTCACCCGGTCCTGGACGACCTTGGGGTCGGTGGACCGCAGCGCCGCGATCTTCTCGGGGGCCTCCGCGCGAATCTTCTCGACCAGGGGCGGCACCTCCTGGAGCTTCTTGCGCCCGCGCTCGGCGGCGCCGGCGAAGAAGTAGAGGGGCTTGGGGTCGGTGAGGGTCTTGCGCACATCATCGGTGATGGCCATGGCGTGGTCCTCCCGGATCGGTTCGAGGTGTCAGGGGGCTTCGCCGTCGGAACCGGCGGCGCCGCCCGTGCCCTTGCGGGGGCCGGTGCCGCTGTCGCCGTCCGTGTCGGTGTCGGTGTCTTTTCCGCCGGCGGGGGTCCGGTCCGCCCCGAGCCCGTTCTCCTTGCGGAAGGACTCGTAGATCTGGATCAGCACGTGCTTCTGCCGCTCGTTGAGCGCCGGATCGGTGAGGATCGCGCTCGTGACCTGGGCCTCGTCGCGATCACGCGCGTCGAGAATCCCGGCCTGGACGTAGAGGGTCTCCGCGGAGATCCGGAGCGCCTTGGCGAGCTGCTGAAGGATCTCGGCGCTGGGCTTGCGCAGACCGCGCTCGATCTGACTGAGGTACGGATTGGACACCCCGGCGGCATCGGCCAGCTGCCGCAGCGACAGCTGCGCGTTGCGCCGCTGCTCCCGCAGGAACTCGCCGAGATTGCCGACGTTGAGTGAAGCCATGTCCCGATGCTGCCCCATCCTTGCTAACTTTTGCAAGCGACTGCTTGCAAAAGTCGCCATACGGGTGATGCCGCCGTGCACCCGCGTAGGCGCCCCCGCAGACACCGGCCACTCGCGTACGCGGTCGCAGGGCGCCCGACGGCGGGTGCGAGACTGGGCGGCCGTGAACGGCACAGGGGAGGCGGGCGCGATCGTGCGGTGGCGGCGGGGGGCCAGGGCGCTGGCAGTACTGGCGGCGGTGGCGGTGGCCGGGGCGGCCTGCACCCACCCTCTCGCGGACAAGGGCCCGCTGCCGCCGCGCTACTCGGGCCCGCCGATAGCCGCGGACACCGTGGTGGCGGAGATGACCTCCGCGTTCTCGGCGGCGGGTGTCGTGCTGCAGCGGCAGTCACAGGACTGGATCGGAACGGAGTGCATGGAGTCCCTGTCGAGTGAGCAGCCGTCGGCGACGGCGGACGCGGCCGTGAAGGACGGCTTCGCCCGCGCTCGTACGGCCCACGGCTGGCAGCCCGAGCCACCCCAAGGGGGCGACTGGCTCAGCCTTCGCAAGGGCAACTGGACCGCGTGGACCTCGCTCGGGCGTGCGAAGGCGACGGAATCCCCGACGACACGGGTCCTGATCATCCTGCGCTGTGACGGCGGCCGCTCCAAGCGTCAGGTGGACACGGAGCCTCCGGAACCCGAGACCGATCCGGATTTCGAGGACGACCCCGCCCTCGCCCCTCCCCCCAG
>NZ_JBPQTV010000323.1:0-7374 GCF_051386515.1 Streptomyces sp. URMC 123
CCGCGTCGAGCAGCGCCCGCAGGAAGAGCCGGGCGTCGGAGACGACGCCCAGGTCCGGTTCGAAGACCTTGCCGAGCTGGGTGGGCTCGATGTCCACATGGATGAAGGTGCGCTCGCCCCGGTAGACATCGAGCTCACCGGTGTGCCGGTCGCCGAAGCGGGCACCGACGGCCAGCACCAGGTCCGCCTCCAGGAAGGAGGCGTTGGCGTACCGCTGGGAGGTCTGGATGCCGGTCGTGCCCAGGTTCAGCGGGTGGTCGTCCGGCAGCGCCCCCTTGCCCATCAGCGTGACCTGCACCGGGACCTGGAGGTACTCCGCGAGCTCGCGCAGCTCGGCGGACGCCTCCGCCAGGATCACCCCGCCGCCGGCCAGAATGATCGGCCGCTCGGCCGCCAGCAGCAGATCGAGGGCGGCTTCCACGCGCGGCGGGTGGGGCTCGACGGCCGTCACCGGCAGCGGCGCGTCCAGGGCCGCGTCATAGGTGATCAGCTGCTTCTGCACATCCAGCGGCAGATCGATCAGCACCGGCCCCGGCCGGCCCTCCCGGGCGATCCGGAACGCCTCGCGGAAGATCCACGGCGCCTGGCCGGCCTCCTTCACCTGGACCGCCCACTTGGTGACCGGCTCGGCGACCGCCACGATGTCCACCGCCTGGAACGCCTCTTGGTGGAGCTTGCTGGAGACCGCCTGACCCGTGACGCAGATGATCGGGATCGAGTCCGCGAGCGCGGTGTAGAGGCCGGTGATCATGTTGGTGCCGGCCGGCCCCGAGGTGCCGATGGCGACGCCGACCCCGCCGGTGGTCCGCGACCAGCCGTCGGCCATGTGGGTCGCGCCCTCCTCGTGGCGGACGATCAGGTGCTCGATCGTGCCGTTCTTCTCCAGCGCCTGGTACAGCGGGAGGATCGCGGCGCCGGGGCAGCCGAAGACGGTGTCCACGCCCTCCGAGGCGAGCACCTGGACGACCGCGTCCATCGCGGGGATTCTGCTGGGAGCCATGGCGTCAGCCCTCGACCTTCGTGTTCGTCGGCGGAACCTGCGCGTCCGCCGGCGCCGTACCGGACAGCCGCTCGACCGCGCGCAGCAGCGCCGAGTGGTCCAGCCCGCCGTCGCCCTGGGCGCGCAGGGAGGCGATCAGCTGGGCGACGACGGCCCCGGCCGGCAGCACCGCGCCCACGGCGCGGGCGGCGTCCGTGACGATGCCCATGTCCTTGTGGTGCAGATCGATCCGGAAGCCGGGCGCGAACTCCCGGCGGAGGAAGTTGTCCCGCTTGCGGGCCAGCACGGTGGAGCCCGCGAGGCCGCCGCCCAGCACGTCGAGCGCGGCGGCCAGGTCCACGCCGGACTTCTCCAGGAAGACCACGGCCTCGGCGCACGCCTGGAGGTTGACGGCGACGATGAGCTGGTTGGCCGCCTTGACCGTCTGGCCGGCGCCGTGCGGGCCGCAGTGGACGACGGTCCGGCCCAGCGCCTCGAAGAGGGGCCTGGCCCGGTCGAAGTCGGCCCGTTCGCCGCCGACCATGATGGACAGCACGGCCTCGACGGCCCCCGCCTCGCCACCCGAGACGGGGGCGTCCAGGACGGTGATGCCCTTGGCGGCCGCGGCCTCGGCGAGTTCGACGGAGGTCCGGGGGGTGATCGAGGACATGTCGATCAGCAGGGCGCCGGCGCGGGCGTTCTCCAGGATGCCGTCCTCGCCGTAGGCGACGGCCTCCACCTGGGGGGAGGCGGGCACCATGGTGACGATCACGTCGGCGTCGCGAACCGCCTCGGCGACGGAGGCGGCGGGCGTGCCGCCGGCGGCGGCGAGCCGGTCGAGCTTGTCCTGCTCCAGCGTGTATCCGGTGACCCGGTAGCCGGCCTTGATCAGGTTCTCGGCCATGGGGGACCCCATGATGCCGAGGCCGATCCAGGCGACGGAGGGGAGTGCGGTGGACATGCGGTCCTCTCGGTGAGTCGTGGGGGAGTCGTGGGGGTGCGACGCGGCCGCGGTGGTACGGGATCGGGGCGCGCGGGGGTTACGACGTCGGGGTGCGGCGGTCGGGGCCGCGCAGCCAGTCGAACGCGTCCCGGCTGGGCCCGTCCGGCTTGTACTCCAGGCCGACCCAGCCCTCGTACCCCGCCTTCTCCAGGCGGTTCAGCAGATCGGCGAGGGGCAGCGCCCCCGTGCCCGGCGCCCCGCGGCCGGGGTCGTCGGCGATCTGCACATGGCCGGTGCGGCCGGCGAAGCGGTCGATGACCTCGGGCAGGTCCTCGCCGTTGCGGGACAGGTGGTAGAGGTCCATCAGGAACGCGGCGTTGTTCAGCCCGCCGGCGGCGTTCACCCGGTCGGCGACCTCCACCGCCGCGGCCGCGCTCACCAGCGGATAGCGCGGTGACTCCGGCCGGTTGAGCGCCTCGATCAGCAGGGTGGCGCCCACCCGGTCGGCGGCCCGCGCCGCCGTCACCAGGTTCTCCAGGGCCAATTCGTCCTGCTCGCGCGGGTCGACGCCGTCGATCCGGCTGCCGTAGAGGGCGTTCAGGGCCCGGCAGCCCAGCGACCGGGCGAACTCCGCCGCCACGTCCACATTGGCGCGGAACCGGGCCGACTCCTCGCCCGGCACGGAGAGCGCGCCGCGGTCCGGCCCGGGGAGCCGGCCGGCGTAGAAGTTCAGCCCCACCAGGCGCGTGCCCGCGTCGTCGAGCGCGCGCCGCAGCGCGTCGAGTTCCGCCGGCGCGGGGTCGGGATCGTCCGGCCAGGGCCACCAGAGCTCGACCGCGTCGAAGCCGGCCGCGGCGGCGGCCGCGGGGCGCTCCAGCAGCGGGAGTTCGGTGAAGAGGATCGAGAGGTTCACATCGAAGCGCCGGTGCGACGCACCGATGCCGGTGCCGGTGCCGACCATCGCGGCTCCTTCCCTGGCTTCCATAATGCGGAAGTTGGTTTCTGCTGAATGGAAGCGTGCCCGCGGCGGCGACGGGCTGTCAAGGGCCCTCGCGGGCTCGGCTCCGCGCCGGCGGGGGCGGCGCAGTAGGTTGAGGGCCGTGAGATTGAGGGTTGAGTTCACGACCGAGCCGTTCGACCTCGACGAGGCCCCGCGGCACGCGCTGGTGGCCCGGGAGATCGTGTCCGGCGCCGGGTTGGACCACGTCGACGTCGGGCCGTTCGGCACCACCGCCGAGGGTGGCCGCGAGGCCGTGCTGGGGGCGGTGGACACGCTGTTGCGCGGCTGCCTCGAGGCGGGCGCCACCCGGGTGTCGCTCCAGGTCAACGTGGTGCCGCCGGCCGAGGGGCGCGACGCGTGACCGGCTTCGGGGACCACCCCTTCGTCCTCGCGGTGAAACCGCTGGTGGACGCCATGGGCGGCGAGCTGATCGCCCCCGAGCGGGCGCACCCCGACGACGTGGTGCTCAGCTGGGAGGGCCGCGAGGTGCTCGCCGTGCGGCTGCCGCACCTGTCGGACTCGCTGGACCACATCCTGGCGGACCTGGAGCGCCGGCACGGCCGGCCGCTGGCCGAGCTGGACCGCAAGGCCAAGCAGTCGATCGTGCGGACGCTGGAGGCCCGCGGGGCGTTCACCGTGCGGCACGGCGTGGAGACCGTGGCGGGCGCCCTGGGGGTCAGCCGCTTCACCGTCTACAACTATCTGAACAGGGAGAACGCCCCCAAGGGCGAGGACTGACCGCGCCGTGCGACCAGTCGCCGTCCGCGTTCCCGGGCGGCGGCTTCCGCCGTGCCGGAGTTTCAACAAAGTGTTGACGTGGTGGTGGCGAGGGCGTTAGCTATGCGCAGCCCGTCCAGCACGCAGCCTCGGAGGCTCCCGTGACCTCAGGACCGACGCCGGGCCTCGCCCGGTTCAACGCCTCGGACGAGGGCGCGGCACGCGCCGCACTGCGTGCGGTGTGCGCCAGTTCGGCGTGGGGCGGCGCGCTGCTCGCCGGGCGCCCGTACCCCGATCTCGAAGCGCTGCTCGCGGCGAGCGACGCCGCCGTGGCCCGGCTGACGGAGGCCGACCTCGCCGAGGCGATGGCCGGCCATCCGCCGATCGGCCGGCCCGAAGCCGGCGATCCGACCTCCGCCCGCGAGCAGAGCGGCATGGCCGGCGCCCCGGCGGAACTGAGGGCCGAGATGCTCGACCTCAACCTCGCCTACCAGGAGCGCTTCGGCCATGTCTTCCTCATCTGTGCCACCGGGCTGAGCGGGGAGCGGATGCGGGACGCGATCCGTAACCGGATCGACAACGCGCCGGAACAGGAACGCGAGATCGTCCGTGGGGAGCTCGGGAAGATCAACCGCATTCGGCTGAGCCGGCTGGCGGGAGATGAACCGGCGGCCGAGGGGGAACCCGTACCGGAACCGGAACCCGTACCGGAACCGGGAGCCGTACCGGAACCGGGAGTCGCGGAACAGGAAGGAGCCCGTCCATGACCGTGCGGACCCCCGCGTCGGTGTCCACCCACGTCCTCGACACCAGTGCCGGCCGCCCCGCCGAGGGCGTGGCCGTCGAGGTGTCCGTGCGCGGCACCGACGGCGGTTGGCACGGGCACGCCCGTGGCGTGACCGACGCGGACGGGCGGTGCAAGGACATTCCGGCGCTGCCGGAGGGTACGAGTCAGGCGCGCCTCGTCTTCGACACCGGGGCGTATCTCAACGCGAGGACCACGACAGCCGAGGAACAGCAGGACGCCCCCCGCGCAAGGGACAGCGGAGCATTCTTCCCGGAGGTGACGATCACCTTTGTCGTCGCCCCGGGGGAGCACTATCACGTGCCGCTGCTGCTCAACCCGTTCGGCTACTCCGTATACCGAGGGAGCTAGCACCGACATGACACCCCGCCCCGTCGTTCTCGGCCAGAATCAGTACGGCAAAGCGGAGAACCGCGTCGTCCGGATCACCCGGGACGGCGACACCCACCACATCAAGGACCTGAACGTCTCGGTCGCGCTCTCCGGCGACATGGACGAGGTCCACACCTCCGGCAGCAACGCGAACGTCCTGCCGACCGACACCACCAAGAACACCGTCTTCGCCTTCGCCAAGGAACACGGCATCTCCTCGGCCGAGCAGTTCGGCATTCATCTGGCCCGCCATTTCGTCACCGGGCAGGAGCCGATCCGGCGGGCCCGGATCAGGATCGAGGAATACGCCTGGGACCGGATCGAGGCGTCCGAGGCGAACTCCCGCTTCATCGGCGCCGAGGACGTCCGGCACTCCTTCGTCCGCAGCGGGCGGGAGACCCGCACCACGGAGGTCACCTTCGACGGCGAGCGCTGGCAGGTGATATCCGGGCTCAAGGACCTCACCGTGCTGAACTCCACCAACTCGGAGTTCTGGGGGTACGTCAAGGACAAGTACACGACCCTCAAAGAGGCCTACGACCGCATTCTCGCCACCGATGTGCACGCCCGCTGGCGCTATTCCTGGAGCGACGACGCCGCCCGCATGCCCAACTGGGACACCTCGTACGCCCAGGCCCGCCAGCACCTGCTGCACGCCTTCGCCGAGACGTACTCCCTCTCGCTCCAGCAGACGCTCTACCAAATGGGCGCGCGGGTCATCAACAGCCGTTCGGAGATCGACGAGATCCGGCTCTCGCTCCCGAACAAGCACCATTTCCTGGTCGATCTCGAACCCTTCGGCCTGAAGAACGACAACGAGGTCTATTTCGCGGCCGACCGCCCCTACGGCCTGATCGAGGCCACCATCCTGCGGGACGGCGCCGAGGCCCACATCCCCGTCGATCTGACGCATACGTGACCGGGCCCCGGCCCACGCCCCCCACCGCACAACCGATTGAGGAACCTTTCATGCCGGTCTCCCGCATCGTCATCGAGAACTGCGCCATCGCGACCGTGGACGCGCAGGACACCGAGTACGCCGACGGGCATGTCGTCGTCGCCGGCAACCGCATCGAGTCGGTGGGCGCCGGCCGGGCCCCGGAGCGCCTGGAGAACGTCGTACGGCGCGTCGACGGCACCGGCCATCTGCTCACCCCCGGCCTGGTCAACACCCATCACCACTTCTACCAGTGGCTCACCCGCGGCCTGGCCCAGGACCACAACCTGTTCGACTGGCTGGTCGCGCTCTACCCCACCTGGGCCCGCATCGACGAGCCCATGGTCCACGCCGCCGCCCGCGGCTCGCTGGGGATGATGGTCCGCGGCGGGGTCACCACCGCCATGGACCACCACTACGTCTTCCCCCGGGGCGCCGGCGATCTGCTCGGCGCCGAGATCCTCGCCGCCCGGGAGCTGGGCGTCCGCTTCACCGCCGCCCGCGGCTCGATGGACCGCGGGAAGTCCGACGGCGGGCTGCCCCCGGACTTCGCCGTCGAGTCCACCGAGGACGCCCTCGCGGCCACCGAGGAGGCGATCGACACCCACCACGACCCCTCCTTCGACTCGATGCTGCGGATCGTGGTCGCGCCCTGCTCGCCGTTCTCGGTCTCCACCGAGCTGATGCGCCGGGCCGCGGAACTGGCCCGCCGCAAGGGGGTCCGGCTGCACACCCACGGCTCGGAGACGGTGGAGGAGGAGAAGTTCTGCCACGAGCTGTTCGGCATGGGCCCCACCGACTACTTCGAGTCCACCGGCTGGCTCGGCGAGGACGTCTGGATGGCGCACTGCGTCCATATGAACGACTCCGACATCGCCGCCTTCGCCCGCACCGGCACCGGCGTGGCCCACTGCCCCTCCTCCAACGCCCGGCTGGCCGCCGGCATCGCCCGGGTGCCCGATCTGCTCGCCGCGGGCGTTCCGGTCGGCCTCGGCGTCGACGGCACCGCCTCCAACGAGTCCGGCGAACTCCACACCGAGCTGCGCAACGCGCTGCTCGTCAACCGCCTCGGCGAGCACCGGGAGAAGGCGCTCACCGTGCGGCAGGCGCTGCGGCTGGGCACGTACGGCGGCGCCCGCGTCCTCGGCCGGGAGGCGGAGATCGGCTCCCTGGAGCCGGGCAAGCTCGCCGACCTGGTGCTGTGGCGGCTCGACGGGATCGGCCACTCCTCGATCGCCGACCCCGTCGCCGCCCTCGTCCTTGGCGCCGCCGCGCCGGTGACCCTCTCCCTGGTGAACGGCGCGCCCGTGGTGGAGCACGGCCGGCTGACCGGGGCGGACGAGGACGACATCGCGCGGGCCGCGCGCACGGAGGCCCGGCGCCTGGCGCGGATCGCCGCCGAGGACTGAGGCGCGCGCCCCGGCTTCGTACGCCCGGCCTCCGTACGGGCCGGCCCCGTACGGACCGAGCGCGCCCGCCCCGACGCGTACGGACGGCCCGCCCGCACGGGCCCCTACGGACCGGGCGCGCCGAAGGACCGCCGGTGGGGAGGGACGGCTTCCCACCGGTGGCTGCGGGCCCCGCCCGAGCGGGGCCCGCAGCGCCGCAGCCGGGGGGGGGG
>NZ_JBPQTV010000324.1:0-7353 GCF_051386515.1 Streptomyces sp. URMC 123
CCACCAGGTCCACGCCGTACGCGCCTCCACCCACCCCCGCGTCCCCGCGCCGGGCGCCTCACCGCACGCCGGCTCGGCGCGGCGTACGGGTCGTTCACCGCGCTGGACGAGGTGGACCTGACCGTCGCGCCCGGTCGGATCACCGCGCTCATCGGCCCGAACGGCGCCGGCAAGAGCACGCTGTTCCACTGCCTGTGCGGCACCCTGCGCCCCGGCACGGGCCTGGTCACGCTCGACGGCCGGGACATCACCCGGCTGCCCGCGCACGCCCGTACCCGCCTCGGCGTGGCCCGCACCTTCCAGCAGCTCGCCGTGTTCCCGTCGTTGACCGTGGCCGAGAACGTGCGGGTCGGCGCGGAGAACGGCCGGGTGCGCGACCCGGAGGCCGTCGACCGGACGCTCGCCCTGCTGGGGCTCGACGGCCCGGTGCGGGACGCGCCCGCCGCCGGGCTGCCCACCGGCACGCTCCGCCTCGTGGAGCTGGGGCGGGCGCTCGCGGGCGGCCCCCGGACGCTGCTGCTCGACGAGCCCGCGGCGGGGCTGGACGCCGCCGAGGTCGCCGCGCTGGCCCGGGTGCTGCGGGCGCTGGCCGCCGACGGCATGGCACTGCTGGTCGTCGAGCACGACCCGGACCTCGTCGGCGACCTGGCCGACACGGTGTACGCGATGGCCGCGGGCCGGATCGTCGCCGCGGGCCCGGCGGAGCGCGTGCTGGCGCGGGTGTCGCCGTGAGGGCCGGCGAGGCACCACCATGAGCACCGGAGTCGCCATGAGCACCGGAGTCGCACCGTGAGCAGCACCGGGGTCGCCCCATGAGCGTCGAGGTCGAACTGCGCGCGGCCCGGGTGCGTTACGGGCCCCTGGAGGCGCTGCACGGCGTGGACCTGGTGGTGCCGGCCGAACGGGTCACCGTACTGCTGGGCCGCAACGGCGCCGGCCGCACCACAGTACTGCGCACCGTGGCGGGCACGGTCGCGCCCGCCTCCGGCCGGGTGGTCTGGCGCGGCACGGACGTCACCCGGCTGCCGGCGCACGCGCGGGCCCGCCGGGGCCTGTGCTTCGTACCGGACCGGCGGGCGGTGTTCGCGTCCCTGACGGTGGCCGAGAACCTCGCCCTGGCCTCCCCCGGCGGCGACATCGCCGCCGGCCTCGACGCGTTCCCCGCGCTGCGGCCGCTGCTGGGCCGCCGGGCGGGCACGCTCTCGGGCGGCGAGCAGCGGATGCTGGCCCTGTCCCGGGCCGTGCTGTCGCCGGCGCGGCTGCTGCTGTTCGACGAGCCGACGCAGGGCATGTCCCCGGCCGCGCGCGCCCGCGCCTACAGGCTCTTCGGCGCGCTCGCCGCGCCCGGCGGGGGCCGTACCGTCCTGGTGGCCGAGCAGTCCCTCACCGCGGAGCTGCGCGCGGTGACCACGGTGGTCCACGAACTGAGCCGCGGCACGGTGGCGTTCACCGGCGAACCGGCCGAGCTCTCCCGGCGGCCCGGCGCCCGCGCCCGCGCCTTCCCGGCCGAACGCCCCGAGGAGTCGGCAGCGGTCAGGAGGTGGTGCGGCGGGCCGTCGCGGCAGGGGTGACCCGCCGGGGCTTGGTCGGGATGGGAGCGGCCTGCTGGGGCTTGGTCGGGGTAGGAGCGGCCTGCCGGGGCTTCGACGCGGCAGGCGTCACCCGACGGGGCTTCGACGCGGCAGGGGCGACCCGGCGAGGCTTCGACGCGGCAGGCGTGGTCCGCCGGGGCTTCGACGCGCGGTCCGGCAGCCGCAGCGGGGTGCCGACGGCCAGCCGCTCGGGGCGCGAGCCGATCCGGGCCGCGTTGGCCCGGTACAGGGCGCGCCAGCCGCCCTTCACCCCGAGGCGGCGGGCGATGGAGGACAGTGTCTCCCCGCGCCGTACGACATGGGTGCGGCCGGTGAGCCGGTAGCGCTGGGAGCAGGTGGGCCAGGCCTTCCAGCCCTGGGCGGCGAGCACCTTCTGGGCGACCTTGATCTGCTGCTCCCGGGTGGCCAGATCCGCTCGCCTGGCGTAGGCGAGGCCGCCGTACGCCTTCCAGGTGGGCTGCCAGAACTGGAGGCCGCCGTAGTAGCCGTTGCCGGTGTTGGCCTGCCAGTTGCCGCCGCTCTCGCACTCGGCGATGCAGTCCCACGGCCAGCCCTGGGCCGCGCAGGTGTAGGACGTGGGCTTGTCGGCCCGGCGCGAGGTGCGGTCGGCCCGGTCGGCGGTCGCGGCCTGCGCGGAGGCCAACCCGGTCCCCAGGCCGAGCTGTGCGGCCAGGAGGACGACAATCAGTCGTTTTAGTCGGTTATCACGCTTGTGCGACATTGGCGCACGCTAGGCAGACCCGCGGGGCGTTCCGGCGGCGGCGCGCCCGGTAAGGCACCGGGCCCCACCCGGTCGGCGGACAGGTGGGGCCCGGTGTCGCCGCGGGGCCCGCCGGGGCGCGGCCCCGGCGGGTCACCGGCCGATCAGCCGGCGGAGCGGACGGTCAGTCTCTGACCGGGGAAGATCAGATCGGGGTTGGCGCCGATGACGTCCGCGTTGGCGGCGTGCAGCCGCTGCCAGGTGGTGTTGTGGGCGGCGGCGATGGCGCCGAGGGTGTCGCCCGGGCGGACGGTGTAGCCGCCGCGGCCGTCCGCGCGGCCGACGGTGCCCGCGTCGCGCCGGGGCGCGGGGGCGGTCGACGGGGCGGCCTTGCGCTGGGTGGTGCGGCCGGACGAGGCGGCGCTCTTTCCGGCGGCGGAGCTCTTGGCAGAGCCCTTGACGGAGCCCTTGGCGGACTTCGTGGCGCGCTTCGTGACGGTGCCGTGGTCGCCGCCGACCGCGGGGGCCTTGCCGCCGGCCCCGGCCCGTGCGGAGCAGGTGGGCCAGGCGCCCCAGCCCTGGGCGGCCTGCACCTTGGTGGCGACGGCGATCTGCTGGCCGCGGCTGGCCCGGTCGGCGGTCGGCGCGTAGGCCGTGCCGCCGTACGCCCGCCACGTGCTGGGGGCGAACTGGAGGCCGCCGTGGTAGCCGTTGCCGGTGTTGATCTTCCAGTTGCCACCGCTCTCGCACTGGGCGATGCGGTCCCAGACGCCGCCGTCGGCGGCCTGGGCCTGACCGGTCGTGGCGACCAGGGCCAGCGGGGCGAGCAGGGCCGCCCCGGCGAGCGTCGCGACGGTACGGCCATGGCTCTGTCGAACGGACATGGAATCCCTCTCCACGGACCCGGGGTCCCCAAGGGCGGTGCGGTCGCCGGACGCATGGGCGCCGGTGGTCCGCGCCGCCCCGCCCGCCGAGGTGGTGCGGTGGTGCTCGCGCTGCTGGGTCGTTCGGTCGGCGCGATCGGCGGGCGTTCCCGGGCGGTGCTCTGTGCACACGGCGGCAAAATTTAGGGTTCGCGAGGGTTGACAGCAACCAACTCCTTGTCCTAGCAGGCCAGTTGCCGGTTACCTCGGGTAGCGGCTTTTTTCGGCCACCCACTTGATGCCCTTATTTCCGGCTATGTCGACCAGTCGATCACCGCGCGTGTGACCCACCTCACGACTCCGAACGGCCATACCCTGCCCAGAGGTTGGCATGGAGTGAGCTCTTCCGGCCGAAGCCTCACGCTGCGCTTCCGACCCGGCGATTGCGGAGGCGCCCGTGCGTGACTCCGGCCACAGATCGCCCGTTGTCCTCGTACGAGCCGGGAACGCCCGGACCGACCCGAAACCGAGGAGCACCCCGTGCCGCGCATGCTCGACGTCAGCGATGACGTACGCGCCGAGATCGGCGACGAAGAAGCCGAGCGGCTGCTCGCCGGCGAGAACGCCCCGGGCAGCTACGACTGCACCTCCTGCCGCGCCCCCGGCGACTGCGAACGGGAGCGCACCAGCACCGTGCTCTTCGTCGGCGAGGAGACCGCGGTGCTCGCCTTCGCCCACGCCACCTGCATCCCCTCGCAGGTCGTGCCGGTCTCGGAGGAGCAGCTCCAGGGGGCGGTGCGCGGGCTCGGCGGCGGAGCGCAGGCCCCGGCCCCGGCCGCCGCCACTCCGCCGGCGCCGGCGGACCTCAACCCGGCCCCCCGCCAGGCGGTGATCGGGGTCACCAGCGGTCTGGTGCTGCTCGGCGAGACGCTCCACCCGGCGCTGGTGGTCGAGCCGACCTCGCCCATCGCCCGGCCCGGCTCCGACGGCCCCGGCGACGACTTCCTGCCCCTCCTCATCGAACAGGGCTTTCTGCCGGTCACCGATGTGACCCAGCCGCCGGCGCCGCTGCCGGGCTGGTCCGTGCTGCTCGCCATGGGCCAGCTGCACGCGATCCTCCAGCCGGGCGCGGTCGGCGCCGCCCCCACCGCGTGGTGGCAGGCCCATCAGCCGCTGCCGGTCACCGAGGGCTGGCGCACCGCCGTCAACAAGTCGCACACGGTGCTGGTGTACGCGGCGCCCGTGGGCTCGATCGGCCAGCAGCCGCGCGAGGACCTGCTCCGCGAGGCGCTGGACAAGGCCGCGGCCGGAGGCGTGCTGGTCGGCGCCGCGATGCCCCTGGCCGGAACATGACCGGCCGGGACGCGCCCCGCCACGCCGCCGCGGAGCGCCCCGAGCCCGTCGGCCGGCACGCGATGCGCGCGGGCGTCTTCACCCCGGAGCCGCATCCGACGGGCGCCGAGGTCGTTGGCAGATACGTGCACACATACGACGCCTCCGCCAGGTCCCCCTATCCGAGCCACATCCCCGCGATGCGGCACTCCCAGGACCCCATGGGCGTGGGCCAGCAGTCGGCGACGCCGATCTACGACGCGCTCTACGCGGAGTACCGCCGGTCCTTCAGGGCGCTGCCCGGCGACCGCTCGGGCGAGGAGGAGCTGCGCTTCCGGTCCTTCCGCTCCCAGTCGCACAGCGGGGCGTGGGAGCGGCTCGCCTCCTGGGACACCGGCGGCCGGCAGCACCGGGGACTGATGCCCCCGGCCCTGCCCCCCGCGCCCCGCGACAACCGGCGCTACGGGCTCTGAGCCGCAGCGGGCCCCGGCGGTGCCGGCCGGAGCCCCGCCGGCCGCGCGGGACGCGTCGTACGCGCCGACCTCCGAGGTCGTACGCGCGCGGCGGGCGCCGGGCCGCTACTTCTTCCGGCCGCGCTTCTCCCGCACCCGGACGGAGATGTGGATCGGGGTGCCCTCGAAGCCGAACTCCTCGCGCAGCCGGCGCTCGATGAAGCGGCGGTAGCCCGCCTCCAGGAACCCCGAGGCGAACAGCACGAACCGCGGCGGCTTGGTACCGGCCTGCGTACCGAAGAGGATGCGGGGCTGCTTGCCGCCGCGGATCGGGTGCGGGTGCGCGGCGACCAGCTCGCCGAGGAAGGCGTTGAGCCGCCCGGTCGGGATGCGGGTCTCCCACCCGGCCAGGGCGGTCTCGATGGCCGGGACCAGCTTCTCCATGTGGCGGCCGGTGCGCGCCGAGACATTGACCCGGGGGGCCCACTGGATCTGGCCCAGCTCGGTCTCGATCTCCCGCTCCAGGTAGTAGCGGCGCTCCTCGTCGAGGGTGTCCCACTTGTTGAACGCGATCACCATCGCCCGGCCGGCCTCGACCGCCATGGTGATGATCCGCTGGTCCTGGACGCTGATGCTGTCGCTGGCGTCGATGAGGACCACCGCGACCTCCGCCTTCTCCACGGCGGCGGCGGTGCGCAGGGAGGCGTAGTAGTCCGCGCCCTCCTGGAGGTGGACGCGGCGGCGGATGCCGGCGGTGTCGACGAACTTCCAGGTGACGCCGCCCAGCTCGATCAGCTCGTCCACCGGGTCGCGGGTGGTGCCGGCCTGCTCGTTGACGACCACCCGCTCCTCGCCCGCGACCTTGTTGAGCAGGGAGGACTTGCCGACGTTGGGGCGGCCGATGAGCGCGATCCGGCGGGGGCCGCCGACGGCGCCGCCGAAGGTCTGGGCCGGCGCCTCGGGCAGCGCGTCCAGCGCGGCGTCCAGCAGGTCTCCGGTGCCCCGGCCGTGCAGGGCGGAGACGGGGTGCGGCTCGCCCAGGCCGAGGGACCACAGCATGGCCGCGTCCGCCTCGCCGCTGGGGCCGTCCACCTTGTTGGCGCAGAGCACCACGGGCTTGCCCGCGCGGCGCAGCAGCTTGACGACGGCCTCGTCGGTGTCGGTGGCGCCGACGGTGGCGTCCACGACGAAGACCACGGCGTCGGCCGCGTCGATGGCGAACTCGGCCTGGGCCGCCACGGAGGCGTCGATGCCGAGGACGTCCTGCTCCCAGCCGCCGGTGTCGACGACCTTGAAGCGCCGGCCGGCCCACTCGGCCTCGTAGGTGACGCGGTCGCGGGTGACGCCCGGCCGGTCCTCCACGACCGCCTCGCGGCGGCCGATGATGCGGTTCACCAGCGTGGACTTGCCGACGTTGGGGCGGCCGACGACGGCGAGCACCGGCAGCGGGCCGTGCCCGGCCGCGGCCAGCTCGTCCTGGACCTCCTCGGGGTCGAAGCCCTCCTGCGCGGCGAGCTCCATGAACTCCGCGTACTCGGCGTCGCCAAGCTCACCGTGCTCGTCGCCGGTGTGGATCTGGTCGTTCATGAAGTCCGTTCCTCGTTCACGCTGTCCGGTGCGGCTGCCGCCGCGTTGTCAGGCGGACCGGAGCGGTCCGCCTCGTCAAAGTCTCGCTCAGCGCCCGGTCAGGCGCCTGGCGTTTTCCAGGTGGGCGGTGAGCCGCTCCTGGATGCGCAGCGTCGCCTCGTCCAGCGCCGTACGGGTCCTGCGCCCGCTGCCGTCGCCCGCCGGGAACGGGTCGCCGAAGACGACGTCCACCCGGCCGCGCAGGGGCGGCAGCGCGCGTATCACCCGGCCGCGCCGCTCGGCGCTGCCGAGGACCGCCACCGGGACGACCGGCGCCCCGGACCGGAGCGCGAAGTAGGCGAGGCCGCCGCGCAGGGAGGCGAAGTCGCCCTCGCCCCGGGTGCCCTCGGGGAAGATGCCCAGCACCCCGCCGCGCTCCAGCACGCCGAGGGCGTGGGTGATCGCGGTGCGGTCGGCCGACGCGCGGTCCACCTCCACCTGCCCGATCGCGTGCAGGAACGGATCGAGCGGGCCGATGAAAGCTTCCTTTTTGATCAGGAAGTGCACGGGCCGGGGCGCGGTGCCCATGAGCATCGGGCCGTCGATGTTGTGGGAGTGGTTCACCGCGAGGATGACCGGGCCGGTGGCGGGGACCCGCCAGGCGCCGAGCACACGCGGCTTCCACAGGCCGTACATCAGCGCGATGCCGATGCGGCGGCCGACGGCGGCGCCGGCCGCGCTGGGCGGCGCGGCGGCGGGGGTGCGGGTGGCGGCGGCGCCGGGCTGGGTCACATCGGTGACCGGCAGAAAGCCCTGTTCGATGAGGAGGGGCAGGAAGTCGTCGCCGG
>NZ_JBPQTV010000325.1:0-7349 GCF_051386515.1 Streptomyces sp. URMC 123
AAAGCAGGCCCCCGGCCTTCGGCCGGGGAAAAGACCCCGCCCCTGCGGGGCGGGAAGGGGGGTCGGGGCGGGAAGACATCTACGCGCGGAGATAGCGATCAACCCGCTATACGTTCATACTGAACCGACCCTCCCCCGGCCAAGATTAATTGGCAGATCGCACAAACCCGATCACGTATCCACCCCACCGCCTCGCGAGAGGCCCCGTACGACGAGGTCCCGCATGCCCCCCTCGGCCAGCACTCCGGTCGACGCTCCCCCGCCCCCCGGCTCCGCCGGACCCGGACGCCCACAGAACCCGCTGGATCGTTTCTTCAGGATCTCCGAGCGGGGGTCCACCATCCCCCGCGAGATCCGCGGCGGCCTCGCCACCTTCTTCGCGATGGCCTACATCATCGTGCTGAACCCGATCATCCTCGGCGCCGGCGTGGACAAGTTCGGGCAGCAGCTCGACACCGGCCAGCTGGTGACCGCCACCGCGCTGATGGCCGGCCTGACGACCGTCCTCATGGGCGTCATCGGCAACGTCCCGATCGCGCTGGCCGCGGGCCTCGGCATCAACGCCGTGGTCTCGCTGCAGCTCGCGCCCAAGATGAGCTGGCCGGACGCCATGGGCATGGTCGTGCTCGCGGGCCTGGTGCTGATGATCCTCGTCGCGTCCGGCCTGCGGCAACGCGTGCTGGACGCGATCCCGGCCGGGCTGCGCCGGGCCATCGCCATCGGCATCGGCATGTTCATCACGCTGATCGGCCTCGTGGACTCCGGCTTCGTCACGCGGAACCCGGACGCCGCGCACACCACCGTGCCGCTGGGCCTGGGCACCGGCGGCCGGCTGGAGGGCTGGCCCGTGGTGATCTTCGTGCTGGGCCTGGCGCTGACGTTCGTGCTGCTGATCCGGAAGACCCGGGGCGCGATCCTGATCAGCATCGTGGTCGCCACGGGCCTGGCGATCATCGTCAACACGATGGTGGAGATCCCGGGCAAGGAGTGGGGCCTGACCGTCCCCGAGGTGCCCAGCAGCATCGTGGCGAGCCCGGACTTCGGGCTCATCGGTCAGGTCAGCCTGTTCGGCGGGTTCCACGAGGTGGGCGTGCTCACGGGCTGCCTGTTCGTGTTCACCGTGCTGCTGTCCGGCTTCTTCGACGCCATGGGCACGATCATCGGCGTCGGCGAGGAGGCGGGGCTGACGGACGAGAAGGGCCAGCTGCCCGGGATGGGCAAGGTGCTGATGGTGGACGGCGCGGCCGTGGCGGCCGGCGGTCTGGGCTCGGCGTCGGCGACGACCTGCTTCGTGGAGTCGACGGCGGGCGTCGGCGAGGGGGCCCGTACGGGGCTGGCGAACCTGGTGACGGGCGGGCTGTTCCTGCTGGCGCTGATCTTCACCCCGCTGGCCACGGTCGTGCCGTCGCAGGCGGCGACCCCCGCCCTCGTGGTGGTCGGCTTCCTGATCATGGCGGCGAACGTCAAGGAGATCGACTGGGCCGACCCGACGGTCGCCGCTCCCGCGTTCCTGACGATGGTCGCGATGCCGTTCACCTACAGCATCACCAACGGGATCGGCATCGGCGTCCTGGCGTTCATCCTGCTGCGCACCGCGACCGGCCGGTTCCGTACGGTGCCGTGGCTGCTGAACGTGGTCGGCGGCTGCTTCCTGGTCTACTTCCTGCTCGGCCCGATCGAGCGGCTGCTGGGCGTCAACTGAGCCCACGAAGCCGGACCACGGATCGCGCGGCCCCGTCGGCCCTCACCCCGGCGGGGCCGCGTAGAACTTCTCCGTCCGGTCGACGGAGGACTGGAAGCGTTCGTCGAAGTCGTCGCGGATGAGCGTGCGGACCACGTAGTCCTGCACGCTCATGCCGCGTTTCGCCGCGTGCTGACGTATCCGGTCGAGCAGCTCACCGTCTATCCGCAGGCTGAGCACTGTCGATCCCATGCCCGTACGGTCCCCGCCCGTCCGGCCTCCATGCGTCATTTTCCGGTCGTAACTCACTCGTAAGGGTGAGTCCGCATGCGCAGCGTGACCGACTGGTCTTTAGCCAAGGTAATGAGCTATGCTAATAAACATGCCGGATCTCTCTGACGGTGGCGACGACGCCGCCGCCGTGAACTCCCTGCGGTCCGCCGTGATGCGACTGTCACGGCGCCTGAAGCACCAGCGGGTCGACGAATCGCTCAGCCCCACCGAGATGTCGGTGCTGGGCACCCTCGCCCGCTGCGGCTCCGCCACGCCCGGGGAGCTCGCCCGCAAGGAGCACGTCCAGCCGCCGTCGATGACCCGCATCGTGGCGATGCTGGAGGCCAAGGAGCTGGTCCGGCTGGAGCCGCACCCCGACGACCGCCGACAGAAGGTCGTCACCCAGACCGAGCGCGCCACCAGCATGCTGGAGGAGAGCCGGCGGCGGCGCAACGCCTGGCTGGCGGAGCTGGCCGGGGGGCTGACCGACGAGGAGTGGGCCGCGCTGCGTGCGGCCGCGCCCGTATTGGAGAAGCTCGCGCACCTGTAGTCGACCGCACGGAGGAGGCGAACGCACTTTGAGTACGGGACCCGGAGCAGACGACTCCGCCCCCGGACCGAACCACCACGACACGCACACCCGCTCCACCACCCCCGCCGCACCGCGAGACCGCACCGGCACCTTCCGGTCGCTCAGAGTCCGCAACTACCGGCTGTTCGCCACCGGCCAGGTCATCTCCAACACCGGCACCTGGATGCAGCGCATCACCCAGGACTGGCTGGTGCTCGGCCTCACCGGCTCCGCCGCCGCCGTCGGTGTCACCACCGCGCTCCAGTTCCTGCCCATGCTGCTGTTCGGGCTGTACGGCGGCGTGATCGCCGACCGCTTCCCCAAGCGGCGGCTGCTGGTCATCACCCAGACCGCGATGGGTCTGACGGGCCTCGCGCTCGCCGTGCTCACGCTCAGCGGGCACGTCCAGGTCTGGCACGTCCAGCTGATGGCCTTCGTCCTCGGCATGGTCACGGTCGTGGACAACCCCGCCCGCCAGGCGTTCGTGGCCGAGATGGTCGGCCCCGACGACCTGCGCAACGCGGTCAGCCTCAACTCCGCCAACTTCCAGTCGGCCCGGCTGATCGGCCCGGCCGTCGCCGGTGTCCTGATCACCGCCGTCGGCAGCGGCTGGGCGTTCCTGCTCAACGGGCTGTCCTTCATCGCGCCCGTCACCGGGCTGCTGATGATGCGCGCCGCCGAGCTGCACCGCGTCGAGCGGGCGCCGCGCGGCAAGGGCCAGCTCCGGGAGGGCCTGCGGTACGTCGCCGGGCGGCCCGAGCTGATCTGGCCGATCGTCCTCGTCGGCTTCGTCGGCACCTTCGGCTTCAACTTCCCGATCTGGCTGTCCGCGTACGTCGACCGCGTCTTCCACGCGGGCGCCGGCACCTACGGCCTGCTCAACACACTGATGGCGATCGGCTCCCTGGCCGGCGCGCTGCTCGCCGCCCGCCGCGGCACCTCGCGCCACCGGCTGCTGATCGGCGCGGCGCTGCTGTTCGGCGTGCTGGAGATCGTGGCCGCGCTGTCGCCCACGTTCTGGGTCTTCGCGGCGCTGCTGGTGCCGATCGGCATGTTCGGCCTGACCATCAACGTCACGGCCAACTCCAGCATCCAGCTGGCGACCGACCCCGTGATGCGGGGCCGGGTGATGAGCCTGTTCATGATGGTCTTCATGGGCGGCACACCGATCGGCGCGCCCCTGGTGGGGTGGGTCACGGACACCTGCGGGCCGCGCGTGGGCTTCCTCGCCGGCGGCCTGGTCTCGGCCGCCGCGGCCGTCGGGGTCGGCCTCGCGCTGGCCCGCGTCGGCGGGCTGCGGCTCAAGTTCGACCTCCGGCACGGCCGGGTGGTGTTCGTCCGGCGCGAGGCCGCGCCCCGCGGCGAGCTGGCGACCGCCGCCTGAGCGCGGCCGCGCCCGGGCCCCGGCGCGAACGCCGGGGCAGCGGGGCCGCCGTACGGGCGCGTGACCCGGGCACCGCGTGACACCGCGAGCGGTCGGCGCCGGCCGCGGACCGCTACGGCGTGTCGTCGAACCAGCGGTCGCGGGCCAGCTCCTCCGTGCGGGAGAGGTCCTCCAGCAGCGCCGCCACCTCGAAGCGCCGGGGCCACTGCCCCGCCGCCCACGCCAGGCCCGCCGCGACCCCCTCCAGGGTCGCCGCGTGCAGGACCCCGTCCGGCGTCCACCGCCAGTCCAGCTCGACGCCGTCGACGACCAGCTCGTCGTGCTCCACGTAGGCCCCGGGCGTACGGGCCCCGAGCAGCACCCGGACCGCCTCCGGCACCTCCCGCTCGGCTCCGGTGCCCTCCTCCGGCACCCCGGCCGCGTACGCCTCGCTCAGCCGCGTCACCTGGAGCAGCTCCGCCAGGTCGGCGGCGGCGGACGGCCGCACCGGCAGCAGCGGCCGGCCGGCGGCCAGCGGCAGCAGATCGGGCGCGTCGGCGACGAGCGCGTCCGCCGCGTCCACGACCTCCACCGCGCCGTCCACCACGGCGCGCAGCTCGTCCGGGAGCGTCACCCGCTCGGGGTCGAGGTCGGCGAGCAGGCTGTAGATCCCGTGCAGCTGGGCGGCCGTGACCGGGCGCCCGGGGTCGGCGAGCCGGCCCAGCAGCTCCGCCGCGCCCCCGGGCTCGTCCAGCAGCGCCGCCACCGAGGTCCGCACGCCCAGCGCGCGCAGCACCTGCTCGTCGTCGAAGCCGGCCGCGTCCGCCGCGTCGTACAGCCCGGCCAGCAGCGGGTCGCCGCCGGCGGCGCGCAGGCCCGCGGGGCGGCGGCCGTCGAGCACGGGGTGACCGCGCAGCCACCAGGCGGTGTACGGCCGTACGGTCTCGGTGGTGCCGTCGGGCAGCAGCACCCGCACCCGCTGGGTCAGGGCGTCGCGCAGCGGCGGCTCGGCCAGCATCGCCAGCGCCCGGGGCCAGGCGTCGTCGTCGACGAGGTCCAGGTCGCGGACGGCGACGAGCTCCGTGGCGACGGGCGGCACGGGCGTGTCGGGCAGCCGGTCCAGGACGTCCTCGCACCACACGTCGACGGCGTCGAGCAGCCCGGCGTCGTCGGGCTCGGGGAAGTCGCCGTCGCGCGGCTCCAGCTCGTCCGGGTCGAGCACCACATCGGTGGCGCGCACCAGCGCGAAGGTGGCCAGCACGCCGACGGCGGTCAGCGGCTGCTCGCCCCAGCGCTCGGCCAGCTCGGCGTCGCAGCAGGCCAGCTCGCCCTCGCGGACGACCTGGTGGAAGGGGCTGCCGGGGAGCACCAGCTCGCCGGCGGGGGCGAGTTCGCCGTCCTCGTCGGGAAGGGCCAGCGCGGCCAGCCACGGCTCGTCGCCGGGGGCGAGATCGGCGTCCCGCACCAGGCCCAGCACGACCTCGGCGAGCTCCTCCGGGGGCAGCCCCGCGCCCACCACGTCGTCGTACCAGACCTCCTCCTCCAGCGACATGGCCACCGCGCCGCGGACCTGAGGGGTCGTCAGCACGGCGCGCGGGGTGGCCGGGGTGGCGCCCAGCTTCTCCAGCAGCGGGTGGGCGGCCTCCGGGTGCGCGACCTTCAGATCGAGCCGGGCCAGCCGGTCGGGGTCGGCGCTCTGCGCGCCGGGGACGGGCAGCAGCACCTGGCGCGGGCCGATGGCCGTACGGGCCTGGCCGGCCAGCGGCACGGGCAGGCCCGTCAGCCGGTCCGGGTCGACGCCGGCGAGGCTGTCGTACAGCCGCCACCACCAGGACGGCGGGCGCTCCACGCCGGCCACCCGGTCGATGGCCTCGCCGAGGCCGACCCGGCCGATGCCCAGGGCGCGCACCTCGGGGCGCCGCTCCAGCCCGGCCGGCAGCAGGCCGGGGAACAGCTCGGCGAGCACGGTCACGGTGTCGGCGCCCGCGCCCTCGATCAGCTCGGCCTCGATGGGCCGCAGCGCGCGCGGCTCCTCCTCGTCCGTCTCCTCCCCCTCCGGCGCCTCGAGGCCGGGCGGCTCCGGCGCGGCGGCGGCCGCGGCCCGGGGCAGGAACGCCACGCGCGGCAGCCGCTCCAGGATCGCCGCGCGCAGCGCGCCGTCCAGCTCGCCCTTGCCCAGCGGGCCCGGCACCAGGGCGATCGTGCCGGTGGACACCGGGCGCCACGCCTCCAGCAGGCCGGCGTACGCCTCGGCGGCCCGCTCCACGAGGAAGTCCGTCAGCGGCCCGGGGGCGGTGTGCCGGCGGGTCGGCTCCAGCGGGAAGGAGGCGATCAGCAGGGCCGGCAGGCCCAGCGGCTCGTCCGTGGGCGTGGGCGCGTGCACGACGGGCGCCGTGGCCGGGCGCTCCGGGGCGCCGTCCGCGCCGACCGGCACCGCCCAGGTCACCGACCAGCCGGGGCGCTGGCGCTCCTCCACGGGCCGGTCGGCCAGCAGCTCCGGCCGCAGGGCCCCGGCCGCGCTCGCGGTGCGCCAGCGGGTGGTGCCATGCGCGGTGTCCTCGATCAGGACGTACGGGCCGTCCTGGCGGCGCGTCAGGGTCCGTACGCCGTCGGGGGTCTCGATGACGACCTCGGCCAGGCCCGGCAGGGTCAGCGGCAGCGCGTCATCGACGGCGGAGAGCAGCCGCGCGGCGAGGTCCTCGGCCGCGCCGTCGCGCAGCGGCAGCACGACGGCGGTGTCGTAGCCCAGCGGGGCGCTGCCCTCGGCGGGCAGCGGCAGCCGCAGCAGCGGTACGTGGCCCTCGCGGCGGCGCAGCTCCACGCCCAGGGCGGGGCTGGGGCGGGCCGCCTCCAGCGCCAGCTCCCGGGCCTCGGCCAGCGACCAGCGGACGCCGCCCGTGCGGCCGACGATCGCCGGCTCGTCGCTGACGGCGAGGACCGCGGCGAAGCCGACGCCGAAGCGGCCGACGGCGTAGCGGGTCTCCTCGCCGCGCTTGGCCGACGCGCGCAGCGTGGAGAGCGACTCGACGCCGGTCGCGTCCAGCGGGGCGCCGGTGTTGGCGGCCACGAGGACGGCGGGCTCCCCGCCGCGCGCGGGGTGCAGCGTCAGGCGCAGCCGGCCGGGGACGCCGGCCCGGGCGGCGGCGTCGGCGGCGTTCTGGGCCAGCTCGACGACGAGCCGGTCGCGGTAGCCGCCGAGGGCGAGCTCCTCCTCGGCGTTGGCGTCCTCGCGGAAGCGGGCGGGGGAGGTGAGCCAGGAGTCGAGGACGCCGCGGCGGAGTCGTGCGGTGCCGAAGGGGTCGGAACCGGGGGGCGTTGGCCGCGCCATTGCCGTGCCGCTCACGTGTGCTCCTCGAGGTCGCGCGGGTGTTTCTTCCCCGCGAACGTATCGCCTCCGGCGCGGGTCCTTCCCACCCACCCACCCGTTGACCGCCTATGCGGCGGGCGCCGCAGGCCCGGGC
>NZ_JBPQTV010000326.1:0-7330 GCF_051386515.1 Streptomyces sp. URMC 123
GCCCCACGCCGCCGGCGGTGCCCGCCGCCCGGCCGGTCTCGCCGCGCGGGGCGCGCCCCGCCCCGCCGCTGGACGACGGGCAGCGCCACCGCCTGCTGGAGGGGGCCCACCACGATCCGCACGCCCTGCTGGGCGCCCACCCCGCGCCCGGCGGCGTCGCCGTCCGCGCGCTGCGCCCCTTCGCCCGGTCCGTCACGGTCCTGGCCAAGGGGCTGCGGGCGGAGCTGATCCCCGAGGGCGACGGCCTGTTCTCCGCGGTGCTGCCGCTGGCCGAGGTGCCGGACTACCGGCTGCTGGTGGCGTACGAGGCCGGGGAGCTGGAGCTGCACGACCCGTACCGCTTCCTGCCCACCCTCGGCGACTTCGACCTGCACCTGATCCGCGAGGGCCGGCACGAGGAGCTGTGGCGGGCGCTGGGCGCGCACCCCCTGACGCACCAGGGGGTCGACGGCGTCCGCTTCACCGTCTGGGCGCCCAACGCGCTCGGCGTCCGCGTCGTCGGGGACTTCAACCTGTGGGACGGCACCGGGTTCCCGATGCGCTCGCTGGGCTCCTCCGGGGTGTGGGAGCTGTTCGTCCCCGGCCTCGGGGAGGGCGAGCTGTACAAGTTCGACATCACCCGCCCCGACGGCTCGCACAGCCTGCGCGCCGACCCGATGGCCCGCCGCGCCGAGTGCCCGCCGGCCACCGCCTCGGTGGTGACCTCCTTCCGGCACCGGTGGGGCGACGCGGAGTGGATGGCGCGGCGCGCCGACCGCCCGGTGCACGAGGCGCCGTTCTCCGTCTACGAGGTGCACCTGCCGTCCTGGCGGCCGGGGCTGGACTACCGGCAGCTCGCCCAGCAGCTCCCGGCGTACGTCAAGGACCTGGGCTTCACGCATGTGGAGCTGATGCCGGTCGCCGAGCACCCCTACGGCGGCTCCTGGGGCTACCAGGTGACCTCGTACTACGCCCCCACGGCCCGGCTGGGCACGCCCGACGACTTCAAGTACCTGGTGGACGCGCTGCACCAGGCCGACATCGGGGTGATCGTCGACTGGGTGCCGGCCCACTTCCCCAAGGACGAGTGGGCGCTGGCCCGCTTCGACGGCGCCCCGCTCTACGAGCCCGCCGACCCGCACCGCGCCGAGCACCCGGACTGGGGCACCCTGGAGTTCGACTACGGCCGCCCCGAGGTGCGCAACTTCCTGGTCGCCAACGCGGTCTACTGGTGCGAGGAGTTCCACATCGACGGGCTGCGGGTGGACGCGGTCGCCTCGATGCTCTACCTCGACTACTCCCGCGAGCCCGGCCAGTGGACGCCGAACGCCCACGGCGGCCGGGAGAACCTCGACGCGGTGACCTTCCTGCAGGAGATGAACGCGACCGTCTACCGCCGGTGCCCGGGCGTGGTGACCATCGCCGAGGAGTCCACGGCCTGGGACGGGGTCACCCGCGCCACCCACCACCGGGGCCCGAGCGGCTTCGGCGGGCTCGGCTTCGGGCTGAAGTGGAACATGGGCTGGATGCACGACTCGCTGGGCTACCTCTCCCACGAGCCGGTGCACCGCAGGTACCACCACCACGAGATGACGTTCTCGATGGTGTACGCGTACAGCGAGAACTACGTGCTGCCGATCTCCCACGACGAGGTGGTGCACGGCAAGCGGTCGCTGGTGTCCAAGATGCCCGGCGACTGGTGGCAGCAGCGCGCCTGCCACCGCGCGTACCTCGGCTTCATGTGGGCTCACCCCGGCAAGCAGCTGCTGTTCATGGGGCAGGAGTTCGCCCAGGGCGCGGAGTGGTCGGAGAGCCACGGCCCGGACTGGTGGCTGCTCGACCCCAGTTACGGCGCCGAGGCGGACCACCGGGGCGTACGGGACCTGGTGCGCGACCTCAACGCGACGTACCGGGGCACCCCGGCGCTGTGGCAGCGGGACACGGACCCGGCGGGCTTCTCCTGGGTCGAGGGCGACGCGGCGGAGGACAACGTGTTCGCCTTCCTCCGCCACGACGCCCACGGCTCCCCGCTGCTGGCGGTCAGCAACTTCTCCCCGCTGGTGCGCCACGACTACCGGCTGGGCGTGCCGGACGCGCCGGGGGCGTGGACGGAGGTCCTCAACACCGATGCGCTGCGGTACGGGGGCAGCGGGGTGATCAACCCCGATCCGCTCAAGCCGGAGCGGATTCCCCGGCACGGCCGTCGTACGAGTGTCGCGCCGGTGCTGCCGCCGCTCGCGACCGTCTGGCTGCGGCCGCTGTAGGCCGCGGCCTCATCCCTGGCGTGCGGTGCGCTGCCTCACGCCGGGCGTGCGGTGTGCTGCTCGCGCTGGACGATGGCGGCCCGCGCGGCCTCCACGAAGGCGTCGAAGTCGCCCGTGGTGTTCCAGGGCCGGTCCTTGCGGGTGAACTTGCCGTCCTTGAACATCGCCTTGCGCAGATCGGTGGTGATCTCCAGCTGGGCGCCGGCGCCCGACAGCGTGCGGTTGACGATGTTCTCCGGGTGGTCGCCGTTCAGGGCGGGCACGGCGGCGCCGTCGACGGCCTGGATGCCCCGGGACCGGAACTGCTGGGTCAGGAGGGCCTTGAAGCGCTCGTCCCGGCCGCCGACCACGACGGCCCGCGGGTTGGCGGGGTCGATCGCCCGGCCGACGTCGTCGGGGGTGCAGCCGTGGAGGGACAGCGCGTGCCGGCTGCCGCCGGCGATGGCGAGGGCGGCGGGGTCGTCGCAGTGGTGCGAGGTCACATGGAGGACGCCGTTGTCCTTGGGGAGCAGGCCCTCGAACATCCAGTAGTCGTAGAGGGGGTCGCCGGGCTTCCTGGGCTGGAGCGAGCCCGGGTGGTAGCCGGCGATGGCGAGGCAGAGCTCGGAGGTGCCGGCCTCGATGCCGCCGCCGTGCGGGGCGAGGACCGCCGTGAGGGGGAAGGCGCCGCTGGCGTCGAGGCTCTCGTCGCGCACCTCGTGGCGGAGCCAGCGCCGGCCCCAGTCGCGGCCCTCGACGTAGGGGTCGTCGAGCCGGGTGTAGAGGTCGGTGTTGGAGGTGTACTCCTCGCCGGCCGCGGCGGCGGGCGCGGGGGCCGCGCCGGTCGCGGTGCCGGCGGGCGCGGCGGCCTGGGCGGTGGCGCCGCCGGACAGGCCCTGGAGCAGCGGCCCGCCGACGGCGGCGCCCGCGAGCGCCGCCAGCATCGCTCTTCTGTTCGTATTGATCATGGCCGACATCCTGCCCCACAGGGGGCGCGGCCGGGGCGGATCGCCCCACTCCGGTCGTACGGGGCCCTCCGCCGCGCCGCGTGACCCCGCCGCGTCGATCAGCCCTGCGGCCGCGAGGGCACCGGCGCGTTCTCGACGGCGGCCGGACCGCCCGGCCGGTCCCGCTCGTTCGGCCCGCCCGGCTCGGCCGGTGCGCCCTCCGCGTCGGCCGGGGCGGTGAGGGCCTCGTCGAACGGCAGCCGGCCGGCCAGCACCTCCTGGGCGCGCCCCTTGTCGAACTCCCTGGTCCAGGTGCCGACCAGGACCGTCGCCACCGCGTTGCCGGCGAAGTTGGTCAGCGCCCGCGCCTCGCTCATGAAGCGGTCGATGCCGACGATCAGCCCGACGCCGTCCACCAGTTCGGGGCGGTGCGACTGGAGCCCGCCGGCCAGGGTCGCCAGGCCCGCGCCGGTCACCCCGGCCGCCCCCTTCGAGGCGATGATCATGAAGACGAGGAGGGAGATCTGCTGGCCGAGCGAGAGCGGGTCGCCCATCGCCTCGGCGACGAAGAGCGAGGCCATCGTCAGATAGATGGCGGTGCCGTCGAGGTTGAAGGAGTAGCCGGTGGGCACCGTGATGCCGACCACCGGCCGGCTCACCCCGAGGTGCTCCATCTTGGCGATCAGCCGGGGCAGCGCCGACTCGGAGGAGGAGGTGGAGAGGATCAGCAGGAACTCCCGGCCCAGGTACTTCAGCAGCGCGAAGAGGTTGATCCCCGCGACCAGCCGCAACAGCGCGCCGAGCACCACGACGACGAACAGCAGACAGGTCACGTAGAAGCCGATCATGATCACGGCGAGGGACTTCAGCGCGTCGAGGCCGGTCGCGCCGACCACCGCCGCGATCGCCCCGAACGCCCCCACCGGCGCCGCCCACATGATCATGCCGAGCACCCGGAAGACCAGCCGCTGGATGTGCCCGATGCCCCGGAGCACCGGCTCCCCCGCCGGCCCCATCGCCTGGAGCGCGAAGCCGACGAGCAGCGCCACCAGCAGCGTCTGGAGCACCTCGCCACCGGTGAAGGCGGACACCAGCGTGGTGGGGATGATGCCCAGCAGGAAGTCCGTGGTGGACTCGCTCGCGCCCTTGGCCTGGGCCTCGCCCGCGCTGCGCATCGCGTCCGTGAGCTGGAGGCCGGAGCCCGGCTCCAGCAGATTGCCGACCAGCAGGCCGATGGCGAGCGCGACCGTCGACATCACCATGAAGTAGCCGAGCGCCAGGCCGCCCACGGCGCCGACCTTGGCGGCCTTGCGGACCGAGCCGACGCCCAGCACGATCGTGCAGAAGATGATCGGCGAGATCATCATCTTGATGAGATTGACGAAGCCGGTCCCCAGCGGCTTGAGCTCCACGGCGGCCCCGGGGGCGGCGAAGCCCACCGCGATGCCGAGCAGCACCGCGCCGATCACGGCGAGATAGAGATAGTGGGTCCGGTCCCGCCGGTCCCGCTGCGGGGTCTGCGCAGCCACGGCTGTTCTCCTCGGGGTCGTCGTCCGTGTCGCGGCCCGCGCCGCGACGGTCCCGGCGACTATCCACCACCGTGTGACACCCGTCACGCTTGCGTGCATTTCGTTCATGGCACGATGCGCCGGACCACCCCCGCCGGAAGCAGACGGACCGAACCCATGCGCATACCCTGCCCGCGCAGCCTCGCGGGCCAGCTCTTCGCCCTCCAGGTCGTGCTGGTGGCCGCGGCGGTGGCCGGCTGCGCGGCCTTCACCTATGTCTCCGACCACCGGCAGGCGGAGGACGCGGCCCGGCGGCAGACGACCGCCGTCACCCGGGCGGTGGCCGACTCCCCCTCGGTGGTGGCCGCGATCCGGGCGGCCGAACGGTCGGGGGGCGCGCGGGCGGACCGGGAACCCTCGCTGTCGCTCCAGCCGTACGCGGAGCGGGTCCGCCGGGACACCGGGGTCACCTTTGTGACGATCATGGACGTGGACGGCATCCGCTGGACCCACCCCGACCCGGGCCGGATCGGCGAGCGCTTCCTGGGCCACACCCAGCCCGCCCTCGCCGGCGAGACCTTCACGGAGACCTACACCGGCACGCTCGGCCCCTCCGTGCGCGCGGTGACGCCCGTTCACGACGGCGGGCGGATCGTCGGCATGGTGAGCGCGGGCATCACCGTGGAGCGGATCACCGCGCAGGTGCGCCGGCAGGTCGCCGCGCTGCTGGGGGTGGCGCTCGGCGCGCTCGCCCTCAGCGGCCTGGGCACCTATCTCGTCGGCGCGCGGCTGCGCCGCCACACTCACGGCATGAACGCCGTCGAGCTGCGCCGGCTGCACGACTACCACCAGGCCACCCTGCACGCGGTGCGCGAGGGGTTGCTGATGCTCGACGGCGAGCGGCGGATCGCCCTGATCAACGACGGCGGCCGGGAGCTGCTGGGCCTGGGCCCGGACGCCGTGGGCCGGGACATCGCCGCGCTGGGGCTGCCGGAGCCCCTGGTCGACGCGCTGGTCGCGGCCGGGCCCCGGGTGGACGAACTCCATCTGACCGCCGACCGGATCGTGGTGGTCAACACCTCTCCGGTGTCCAGCGGCGAGCACCGGGGCACGGTGGTCACCCTGCGGGACCACACCGAGCTCCAGGCGCTCTCCGGCGAGCTGGACTCCGTGCGGGGCTTCGCCGAGGCGCTGCGCTCGCAGGCCCACGAGGCCGCCAACCGGCTGCACACGGTCGTCTCGCTGATCGAACTGGGCCGGGCCGAACAGGCGGTGCGCTTCGCCACCGCGGAGCTGGAACTGGCCCAGGCGCTCACCGACCGGGTGGTGACGGCGGTCGGCGAACCCGTATCGGCCGCGCTGCTGCTGGGCAAGGCGGCCCAGGCGCACGAGCGGGGCGTGGAGCTCGTGCTGACCCCCGACAGCCGGCTGGACGACGGGCTGCTGCCCCGCTCGCCGCTGCTCGCCCGGGATCTCGTGACGGTGCTGGGCAATCTCATCGACAACGGCGTGGACGCGGCCCAGGGCGGCGAGAACGCGCGGGTGGTGGTGACCGTGCGGGCGACCGCGACGGGCGGAGAGAGCGGAGAGGGCGGGGAGAGCGGGGAGTTGTTGCTGCGGGTGGCCGACAGCGGGCCCGGGGTGGCGCCGGAGACGGCCGAGGAGGTGTTCCGCCGGGGCTGGACCACCAAGGGGCCGGGGCGCGGCCTCGGACTCGCCCTGGTGCGGCAGGCGGTGCGCCGGGGCGGCGGCACGATCACCCTGGCCGAAGCGCCCGAGGGGGGCGCCGAGTTCCTCGTACGGCTGCCGCTGCGAGCGGAGGCGGGGGCGTGACCGGGACCACGGGCGGGGGCGCCGGCAAGGACGGCAACGCCCACGGCATCGGGGCCGCCGGCAAGGACGCCAACGGCATCGGGGCCGCCGACAGGGGCGACAGCGGCAACGGGCCCGCGGGCGGGTCGCCGCCGCTGCGGGTGCTGGTCGTGGAGGACGACCCCGTGGCGGCCGACGCCCACGGCCTCTACGTGTCCCGGGTGCCGGGCTTCACGGTCGTGGGCACGGCCCACTCGGCGGCCGAGGCCCAACGGCTGCTGGAGCGCACCGCGGTGGACCTGCTCCTGCTGGACCTGTATCTGCCGGACGGGCACGGGCTGAAGCTGCTGCGGTCGCTGCGCGCGGCCGGCCACACCGCGGATGTGATCGCGGTGACCTCCGCGCGCGACCTGGCGGTGGTGCGCGAGGGCGTCTCGCTGGGCGTGGTGCAGTACGTGCTCAAGCCCTTCGCCTTCGCCACCCTCCGGGACCGGCTGACGCGCTACGCGGAGTTCCGGGCCACGGCGGGCGAGGCGAGCGGCCAGGACGAGGTGGACCGGACGCTGGCCGCGCTGCGGGCGCCGCGGCCGGCCGCCCTGCCCAAGGGGCTCAGCGCGCCGACGCTGACGGCCGTCACCCGGGTGCTGCGGGCCACCGAGGAGGGCGTGACGGCGAGCGCGGCGGGCGCGGCGGTGGGCATCTCGCGGATCACCGCGCGCCGCTATCTGGAGCACCTGGTGGACGCGGGGCTGGCCGAACGCAGCCCGCAGTACGGGCAGATCGGCCGCCCGGAGCTGTGCTACCGCTGGCGGCCGGGGCGCTGAGGGGCGCGGGTGCGGGG
>NZ_JBPQTV010000327.1:0-7257 GCF_051386515.1 Streptomyces sp. URMC 123
GCTCACCGCATGACGGAGAACACGGAGAACACCCCGCTGGCCCCCGAGGACCGCAAGATCATTACGCTGGCCCGCTCGACGCTCTTGCGGAACGCCTGCTCGAACGCGGCCTGGTCGGGCGCCTCGTGGCTGTGCTGGACGACGGTCACGACGGTGCCGCCCACGCGGGTGGCCGCGATGTCG
Organism: Streptomyces sp. URMC 123; assembly: GCF_051386515.1. Taxonomy (NCBI): domain Bacteria; kingdom Bacillati; phylum Actinomycetota; class Actinomycetes; order Kitasatosporales; family Streptomycetaceae; genus Streptomyces; species Streptomyces sp. URMC 123. Next base: position 184 of record NZ_JBPQTV010000327.1, read on the forward strand.
ATCTGCGTGTCGTGCTCGGAGGAGTTCTCCTTGGCGGTCAGCCGCACGCCGCGGGCGCCCTCGCCGACGGCCGGGACCTTGAGCTGGCTGGCGCGGTAGTCGACCTTCTGGCTGTGCAGGGTGCCGGAGAACGTCTTGCAGGCGCCGAAGTCCAGGTTCGCGCCGAGGATCTGGCGGGCGCCGGAGGGGTCGTAGAGGCTCACGGCGTTGTGCATCTGCGGGCCGTGGTCGCCCTTGACGTAGTCGGCGGTGGCGTGCGCCTTGGCCTGGGGGCCGTCGCCGCGCCCGACGAAGGCGTCCAGCATCGGCTGGCAGACGGCCTTGGCGGCGGTGCCGATCTGGAGGTCGACCGGGCCGGGGTCGGCGGTGCCGGCCGTCGGGTCGGCCGTCCAGCCCGAGCCGGGCAGGTCCTTCACCGTGACCAGGCCGGCCTTGGCCTGCGTCTTGCCCTGCTGGCTCGAGCCCTTCCCGCCGTCGGCGTCGCCGCAGCCGGCGGCGAGGAAGAGGGTCGAGGCGGCGGCGAGAGCGACAGCCGTGCCACGGTGAGTACGAGAACGCACGAACTTCTCCAGAAAAGTAAAGGGTCTTCCGGAAAAAGTTATGCGGGCGTTAAGCCTGCCCCCGCTCGCCAAAGGTCCCGAACGTTCGGGACTTTAGTCCCTTGATCGCGAGTTGCTACGCACTGTAGCGGACCGGCTCCACCAGCACGGTGACGATGCGGTTGCGCCGCCCCGCCGGGGACTCGGCCGTCAGCCGCAGCGCGGTCAGCGACGGGTCGGTGGTGTCCTCGGAGAGGTCCACCTCGGCCATGGCGCCGGCGATGGGCACCCGGCCGAGCGACTTGGCGAGCAGCCCGCCCACCGTCTCCACGTCCTCGTCGTCCAGGTCGAGCCCGTACAGCTCGCCGAGGTCGCCGATGTCCAGCCGGGCGGTGACCCGGTAGCGGCCCTCGCCGAGGTCCTCCACCGGCGGCAGCTCGCGGTCGTACTCGTCGGTGATCTCGCCGACGATCTCCTCCAGGATGTCCTCGATGGTGACGATGCCGGCCGTGCCGCCGTACTCGTCGATGACGACGGCGACGTGGTTGCGGTCGCGCTGCATCTCGCGCAGCAGATCGCCGGCGTTCTTGGTGTCGGGCACGAAGACCGCCGGCCGCATGGCCGTGGAGACCGGCTCCGACTCCGCGTCGCGGTTGATGTGCGTCCGGCGCACCAGGTCCTTGAGGTAGACCATGCCCACCACGTCGTCCTCGTTCTCGCCGGTCACCGGAATCCGGGAGAAGCCGGAGCGCAGCGCGAGGGTGAGGGCCTGGCGGATGGTCTTGGCGCGCTCTATGACCACCAGGTCGGTGCGCGGCACCATCACCTCGCGCACCAGGGTGTCGCCGAGCTCGAACACGGAGTGCACCATGCGCCGCTCGTCGTCCTCGATGAGCGACTCCTGCTCGGCGAGGTCCACCAGGGCGCGCAGCTCCGCCTCGGAGGCGAACGGGCCCTTGCGGAAGCCCTTGCCGGGGGTGAGGGCGTTGCCGATGAGGATGAGCAGCTGGGGCACCGGCCCCATCACCCGGGCCAGCGGCAGCAGCACGTACGCGGCGGCGGTGGCGGTGTTCAGCGGGTGCTGGCGGCCGATGGTGCGCGGCGAGACCCCCACGGCCACGTAACTGACCAGCACCATCACGGCGATGGCCACGGTCAGCGCCTGCCAGGTGCGGTCGAACTCGCGCAGACACGCGTACGTGACCAGCACGCCCGCCGCCATCTCGCAGGCGACGCGCACGAGCAGCGCCACATTGAGATAGCGGGTGGGGTCCTCGGCGACCTGTATCAGCTTGCCGCTGCCGCGCCGCCCGGAGCGCACGGCCTCCTCGGCGCGGAAGCGGGTGGTGCGGGCGAGCCCGGCCTCGGCGCAGGCGGCCAGCCAGGCCACCACGACCAGGGCGACGGCCGCCGCGACGAGCTGCCCGGTCACCGCGTGGTCGGGGCCGGGGACGGCCCCTCGATCCCGCGCTCGGCCCGCCAGCCGTCCAGGATCGCCTTCTGGAGGCCGAACATCTCGGCCTTCTCGTCCGGCTCCTCGTGGTCGTAGCCGAGGAGGTGGAGCACCCCGTGCACGGTGAGCAGCTGGAGCTCCTCGTCCATGCTGTGCCCGGCGGCGTCGCCCTGCTTCTTGGCGACCTCCGGGCACAGCACGATGTCACCGAGCAGGCCCTGCGGCGGCTCGTCCTCGTCCTTGGCGGGCGGGCGCAGCTCGTCCATGGGGAAGGACATCACGTCGGTGGGGCCGGGCTCGTCCATCCACTGGATGTGCAGCTGCTCCATGGCGTCGGCGTCGACGACGATCACCGAGAGCTCGGAGAGCGGGTGGATGCGCATCCGGGCCAGGGCGTAGCGGGCGACGTCGAGGACCGCCCGCTCGTCGATGTCGGTGCCGGATTCGTTGTTGACGTCGATCGACATGGTGCTCGTTCTATGACTTTCCGTTGCGGCTGTCGTACTGCTCGTACGCGTCGACAATACGGCCCACCAGCTTGTGGCGGACCACGTCGGTGCTGGTCAGTCGGGAGAAGTGGACGTCGGTGACGCCCTCCAGGATCTCCTGGACCTGGCGCAGACCGCTCTTGGTGCCGCCGGGCAGGTCGATCTGGGTCACATCACCGGTGATCACGATCTTCGAGTCGAAGCCGAGCCGGGTGAGGAACATCTTCATCTGCTCGGGGCTGGTGTTCTGCGCCTCGTCGAGGATGATGAACGCGTCGTTGAGCGTCCGGCCGCGCATGTACGCCAGCGGCGCCACCTCGATCGTGCCCGCGGCCATCAGCCGGGGGATCGAGTCGGGGTCGATCATGTCGTGCAGCGCGTCGTACAGCGGGCGCAGATACGGGTCGATCTTCTCGTAGAGGGTGCCGGGCAGAAAGCCGAGCCGCTCCCCCGCCTCCACCGCGGGCCGGGTCAGGATGATCCGGTTGACCTGCTTCGACTGCAGCGCCTGGACGGCCTTGGCCATCGCCAGGTACGTCTTGCCGGTGCCGGCCGGGCCGATGCCGAAGACGACCGTGTGCTTGTCGATGGCGTCGACGTAGCGCTTCTGGTTGAGGGTCTTGGGGCGGATGGTGCGGCCCCGGTTGGAGAGGATGTTCTGGGTGAGCACCTCGGCCGGCGTCTCGACCGCGCCCACCGCGCCCGTCTCCTCGCGCAGCATGGCGATCGATCGTTCCACCGCGTCCTCCGTCATCGGCGCACCCGTACGGAGCACCAGCATCATCTCGTCGAACAGGCGCTGGACGAGCGCCACTTCGCGGGCGTCTCCGACAGCGCTGACCTGATTGCCCCGGACGTGGATGTCGGTCGCCGGGAACGCCTTCTCGATCACCCGCAGCAGGGCGTCACCGGAGCCCAGGACCGTCACCATGGGGTGCTTGGCCGGGACGGTGAAGTGGGCGCGTGCCTGCCCCTGCGCGGGGGTGTGGGCTGTGGGTGTCTGAGTCATGGGCCGGCTCTCTGGCCTGCTGACCCCGCCTTCTGTGCTCGACCTGCTGTACGGGATTCCGTACGGCACCTTGATACCTCAAGACTACGCCCAGGCAACCGCCGGTCCCGAGTGCTTTTAGGGGCGGCGGAAGCCGATCGTGGGGACGGCCCTGCGCAGCGGCCACGAGCGGCCCTGCGCGGGCAGCAGGTCGTCCAGGAAGGCGTAGCGGCGCAGGGCGGCCTCGGCGGAGGAGGAGAGCACCTGGTCGTCGTAGACCTTGGCGTGCTGCCACCAGGCCGCGATCTCGACCCAGCCGGGGGCCGACAGCGAGCCGCCGAACTCCTGCACGGAGAGGGCGGCGGTCAGCCCGGCGAAGGCCAGCCGGTCGGCGAGCGGCCAGCCGGCCAGGGTGCCGGTGAGGAAGCCCGCCATGAAGACGTCGCCGGCACCCGTCGGGTCGAGCGCCTCCACGTCGATGGCCGGTACCTCGGCGGTCTCGCCGGTGGCCGAGTCAACCGCGTACGCGCCCTCGGCGCCCAGGGTCACCACGGCCAGCGGCACCTTTCCGGCCAGGGCGCGGGCCGCCGCCCGGGGGCAGTCGGTGCGGGTGTAGCGCATGGCCTCGGCGGCGTTCGGCAGGAACGCCTCGCAGTGCTCCAGGTCGGGCAGGGCGGCCAGGTCCCAGCGGCCGGTGTCGTCCCAGCCGACGTCCGCGAAGATCCGGCTGCCGCGCCGGGCGGCGGTGGCCACCCACTCCTCGCTGTGGCCGGGCACCAGCGAGGCGACGCAGGCGCGCGAGCGCGGCGGGGCGTCGGGGGCGGACTCCTGCGGGGGCGCGGCGTGGCCGTGGGAGACCATCGTGCGCTCGCCCTCGTAGGCCATGGAGACGGTGACCGGGGAGTGCCAGCCGGGCACCTGGTGGGAGAGGGCGAGGTCGATGCCCTCGCCGTTGCACAGGCTGTCCCAGCAGTAGTCGCCGTAGACGTCGTCGCCGAAGGCCGCGGCGAGCGAGGTGCGCAGCCCCAGCCGGGCCAGGGCGGTGGCCATGTTGGCCACCCCGCCGGGGCTGGAGCCCATGCCGCGGGCCCAGGACTCGGTGCCGCGCACGGGGGCGCTGTCCAGACCGGTGAAGATGATGTCGAGGAACACGGTTCCGGTGAGGAACACGTCGCGATCCGGGTCGCCGGGCGCGCGCAGCGCCGCCAGCGGGTCGAGCAGGGGGGTCCGTGCCGCGGAGGGCTCGCCGTGCTGCGGGGTGGCCCCGTGGTGTGTGGTCACCGTGAACTCCCGGGTCGTGCCGTGCCTCGTGGGTGGCGTCCGTCTCGTCCGCTTCGGGTCGGTCCAGTGTGCCCGATCGATGCGGTACGTTCCGCGCCATGAGGCTGACGATTCTCGGCGGGGGCGGCTTCCGGGTGCCGTTGGTGTACCGGGCGCTGCTGGCGGACGGCGCGGCGCGGGCCCGTGCCGGCGGGGGCGCGGGGCGCGGCCCGGCGGTCACGGAGCTGACGCTGTACGACACGGACGCGCGACGGGTCGCGGTGGTGCGCGAGGTACTGGACCGGCTCGCGCGGGGCCGTCCCGCGCCCCCGTCGGTGCGGATCGCCGACGATCTCGACGACGCCCTGCGCGGCGCGGACTTCGTGTTCTCCGCGATGCGGGTGGGCGGCACGGCGGGGCGGATGCTGGACGAGCGGATTCCGCTGGCCGAGGGGGTGCTCGGGCAGGAGACGGTGGGCGCGGGCGGCGTCCTCTACGCGCTGCGGACGATCCCGGTCGCCGTCCGGGTCGCGGAGCGGGTCGCCGCCCTCGCGCCGAACGCGTGGGTCATCAACTTCACCAACCCCGCGGGGATGGTGACCGAGGCCATGTCCGCTGTCCTGGGCGACCGGGTCGTCGGCATCTGCGACTCGCCCGTGGGGCTGGTGCGGCGCGCGGCGCGGGCGGCGGGCGCGGACCCGGAGACGGTCGCGTACGACTACGTGGGCCTCAACCACCTGGGCTGGCTGCGCTCCCTGCGCTCGGGCGAGGACGGCCGGGAGCTGCTGCCGGGGCTGCTCGCGGACCCGGGCGCGCTCGCCACCTTCGAGGAGGGCCGGCTCTTCGGCGCGCGCTGGCTGTCGGCGCTGGGCCTGCTGCCCAACGAGTATCTGCACTACTACTACTTCCGCCGGGAGACCCTGGCCGCGGTGCGCGGCGCGGCCCAGTCCCGGGGCGAGTTCCTCGACCGGCAGCAGGGCGCGTTCTTCGAGCGGGCGGCCGCCGAGCCCGAGCGGGCCCTGGAGCTGTGGGAGGAGGCCCGGCTGCGGCGCGAGGAGACGTACATGGCCGACAGCCGGGCGGCCAGCGGCGGGTGGGAGCGCGACGCGTGCGACCTGGAGGGCGGCGGCTACGACCAGGTGGCGATGGCCCTGATGCGGGCGCTCGCGGGAGGGGGTGCGGGCGCGGACGGAGGCACGGGCGCGGCCGGGGGTACGGGCGCGGCCGGGGGGCCGGTCCGGCTGATCCTCGACGTGCGCAACCGGGGCACGATCCCGGAGCTGGCGCCGGACGCGATCGTCGAGACGGTGTGCGAGGTGGACGCGGACGGCGTGCGTCCGCTGCCGTGCGCGCCCCTGGGCGGGGCCGAACTGGGACTGGTGCTCCAGCTGAAGGCGGTGGAGCGGGCGACGATCGAGGCGGCCACCCGGGGCGACCGCCGGGCGGCGCTGCGCGCGCTGGCCCTGCACCCGCTGGTCGACTCGCCGGACGTGGCGGCCCGCATCCTGGAGGCGGCGGGGTACGGCGCCGGCTGACGGCTAGCCGGTGACGGCCGAGGCGCACGTGGTGGGGGTGGCGTGCGCGGGGTCGAGGGCGTTGGCGGCCTCGTGGAAGGCGACGCGGTCCAGGAGCACGATGGCGACGTGCTCGGAGACGTCGAGTCCGCACAGGTCCTGGAGGAGGACGTTGCGGACGTTCGGCCCGTCGAGGAACTGGGAGCGCCAGGGGGTGACCATCTCGTCGTACCGGGTGGCGATCACGGTGTAGCGCACGCCGGGCACGGTGTCACCGCCCTCGTTGAGCCGCCTCAGGAACGGGGAGCCCACGAGCTGGTCGGCCACGGCGGGCACGGTGCCCGCGACGGCGTCGCGCGCGCCGGGGACCCGGTCGACGAGCCGGGCGAGCCCGAGCGCCGTGGTGCCGTGGTTGCTGGGGGCGAGACCGATCAGGGCGTTCACCGTGGCGGCGCCCCCGAGGAACTTCAGGTAGTGGCGCGGCATCATGCCGCCCTGGGAGTGGCCGACGATGTCGACCTCGGCGGCGCCGGTGGCGGCCAGGACCTCGCCGACGTACGCCGACAGCTGGTGGGCCGACTCCGCGACGGGGCCCAGGCCGTGGAAGAACGGCACGCCGGGTAGCTGCCCGTAGTCGAGGGCGAAGACGCAGTAGCCGCGGGCCACCAGATAGGGGGCGAAGGTCGCCCAGGTGTCCAGGGAGTTGGCGGCGGTGCCGTGGACGAGGACGACCGGGCGGGGGTGGGCAGCGGAGGGCACGCAGGACCAGTCGTTCCAGCCCCGGCTCACGGCACCGGCACCCGCAGCAGGTCGTGAGCGACGGTCAGTTCGC
>NZ_JBPQTV010000328.1:0-7241 GCF_051386515.1 Streptomyces sp. URMC 123
ATGTGCACGTCATCGCCGACGGCGGAGTGGGCTACAGCGGCGATCTGGCCAAGGCGATCGCCTGTGGCGCGTCGGTACGGGGGTGGCCCGCGGCGCGTGGGTACGCGGCCGGTGCCGGGCCTTGCGCGCGGGGGCCGCAGCTCGCCGCTACTCCGCCACGCGCTTGGCGACCAGCGCCCCCTCCAGCGCGGCCACGCAGTAGAACGTGATGTCGTTCCTGCCGATGATCTCGTCCCACCAGTAGTCGAGACAGAGCCCGACGTGGCCGGTCAGCGCGTCCAGCGTGGACGCGGCCCCGCCGTGTGCGGCGACCTGCACGGCCGAGGTGACCAGCTGGCTGACCGCCACCGCCAGCAGCGCCACCGGCACCCCGAGCCAGGGCACCAGCCGGGAGCGGCCGCCCACCTTGCCGAGCACCGCCCCGAGCAGCACCCCCAGCGCGAGCGCCCAGTAGCCCACCTCGTGGCCCTGGCGCCCCGTCCTGCCCTCCAGCAGGCCGAACACCGCCGCCACGCCCACCGCCGTCGCCAGGCCCACGACGAGGGCGAGCCCCGGCCGGCCAGCGGCCCCCGCGCCCTTCCCGTCGGCCCGCGCCGCGCCGTCCGCCCGGGTCCCTCCGCTGAGCGCGGACGAGTGGCTGGCCATGGTGGATTTCCCCCCTGTGCACCTGGAGTACGTCTGGACGACGTCTCGACGATCCCTGGTGGACCGCCTTCGGCACGCTAACACCTGTTCGAAAGCCCCTCGCGCCGGGCGGTCGGGCCCCGGACCGACGGCCCGTCAGCGGCCGGCCGACAAGCCGTCAGCCCCGCCGCGCCCCTGCTCAGAGCCGGTACGCCGTCCCCGCCGGGCTCGCCCCCCGGGTGTCCAGCAGCAGTTGGGCCTTCACGGCCAGCCCCTGGAGGTCGTACGTCCGGTGGTGCTGGAGCAGCACCGTCAGATCCGCCTCGGCCGCCGCCTCGTACAGCGAGTCCGCCCGCGGCACCGGCTGGTCGAGCACCCGCCAGTGGGCCACGTACGGGTCGTGGAAGCTGAGCTGCGCGCCCAGCTCCAGCAGCCGGGTGCCGATCTCGCGCGCCGGCGAGTTCTGCTCGTCGCCCACGTCCGGCTTGTAGGTGACGCCGAGCAGCAGCACCCGGGCGCCGCGCGCGGACTTGCCGTGCTCGTTCAGCAGCGTGGCGCAGCGCTGAATCACATAGCGCGGCATCCGCCCGTTGACCTCGCGCGCGATCTCGACCATCCGCAGCGGGCAGCCGAGGCTGCGGCTCTTGTACGAGTGGTAGTTGGGGTCGATGGGCACGCCGTGGCCGCCGACGCCGGGCCCGGGGCGGAAGGCCTGGAAGCCGAAGGGCTTGGTCTCGGCGCACCGGACCACGTCCCACAGGTCCACGCCGATGTCGTTGCAGTACACCGCCATCTCGTTGACCAGGGCCATGTTGACGTGCCGGTAGTTGGTCTCCAGCACCTTCACCGTCTCCGCCTCGCGGGGGCCGCGGGCGCGCACCACCCGTTCGGTGACGCGCCCGTAGAAGGCCGCGGCGGCCTCCGTGCAGGCCGGGGTGAGCCCCCCGATGACCTTGGGGATGTTGGCGTAGCCGTGGTTGCGGTTGCCCGGGTCCACCCGGCTCGGCGAGTACGCCAGGTGGAAGTCGCGGCCGGCCCGCAGCCCGGAGCCCTCCTCCAGGATCGGCCGCAGGAATTCCTCGGTGGTGCCGGGGTAGGCGGTGGACTCGAGCACCACGGTGGTGCGCGGGCGCAGCCGGGTCGCGAGGTGCCGGGCGGCCTCGCCGACGGCCGTCAGATCGAGCCCCTGATTGGCGGCGAGCGGGGTGGGCGCGCAGATCACGGCGGTGCGGACCCGCCCGAGCTCGGCCGGGTCGCCGGTGGCCCGGAAGCCGGTCGCGAGCATGCGGCGCAGCTCGGCGGCGGTGAGCGAGCCGTCCACCGGCGGGCGGCCCGCGCGCAGCTCGGCCACCGCGCGGGCGTCGGTGTCGTAGCCGATGGTGGCGATGCCGGCCGCGGTGGCGGCCTGGGCCAGGGGCAGGCCGAGGTGGCCGAGTCCGATCACTGCGAGGTCCGCGGGCATGGCCGGGCCGTCCTTCCCGAGACGAAACCTTTATGGCGATATGTAAGGCTAAGCAGACATATGACTGATAGTGGGTATTGGGTGATGGTGGAGACCTGGGTGTTGCGGCGGTCGCGAGGGTCGAACGGGCCCTCGGGCGCCGGTCGCGCCCAAGGGCTGACGGCGCGGCCACGGCTGGCCGGGGCCTGACGGCCCGGCCAGAATCGACGAACGGGGCCCGAGCGTGTGCCGGACCACAAGCGGGAGGCAGCAGTGAGGACAGCGACACTGGGACCGGCCGAGCGCGGCGCGGCCCTCGCCCGAATGGCGGAGCGCGAGCTGGACGTTCTGGTAGTGGGCGGCGGCGTCGTGGGCGCGGGCACCGCGCTCGACGCGGCCACGCGCGGCCTGGCGACCGGCCTGGTGGAGGCGCGCGACTGGGCGTCCGGCACCTCCAGCCGGTCCAGCAAACTCATCCACGGCGGGCTGCGCTATCTGGAAATGCTCGACTTCGCCCTGGTGCGGGAGGCCCTCAAGGAGCGCGGGCTGCTGCTCCAGCGACTCGCCCCCCACCTGGTGAAGCCGGTCCCGTTCCTGTACCCGCTGCAGCACCGCGGGTGGGAGCGCTGGTACGCCGGCAGCGGGGTGGCGCTGTACGACACCATGTCCGTCTCCTCCGGGCACGGCCGCGGGCTGCCGGTGCACCGTCACCTCACCCGTAAGCACGCCCTGCGGGTGGCGCCCTGCCTGAAGAAGGACGCCCTGGTGGGCGCGCTCCAGTACTACGACGCCCAGATGGACGACGCCCGCTATGTGCTGACCCTGGCCCGCACGGCCGCCGCGTACGGCGCGGAGTGCGCCAACCGGGCGCGCGTGGTCGGCTTCCTGCGCGAGGGCGAGCGGGTGGTCGGCGCCAAGGTGCGGGACGTCGAGGGCGGCGGGGAGTACGAGATCCGGGCCCGGCAGATCGTCAACGCCACCGGGGTGTGGACCGACGACACCCAGGCACTCATCGGCGAGCGCGGCCAGTTCCACGTCCGCGCCTCCAAGGGCATCCACCTGGTGGTGCCCAAGGACCGCATCCACTCCACCACCGGGCTGATCCTGCGCACCGAGAAGAGCGTGCTGTTCGTCATCCCCTGGGGACGGCACTGGATCATCGGCACCACCGACACCGACTGGGACCTGGACAAGGCCCACCCGGCCGCCTCCAGCGCCGACATCGACTATTTGCTGGAGCACGTCAACTCGGTGCTCGCCACGCCCCTCACCCGGGACGACGTCCAGGGCGTCTACGCCGGGCTGCGGCCGCTGCTGGCCGGCGAGTCGGACGCCACCAGCAAGCTCTCGCGCGAACACACCGTCGCGCACCCGGTGCCCGGCCTGGTGGTCGTCGCGGGCGGCAAGTACACCACGTACCGGGTGATGGCCAAGGACGCCGTCGACGAGGCGGTGCACGGCCTCGACCAGCGGGTCGCCGCCTGCGTCACCGAGGACGTGCCGCTGGTCGGCGCGGAGGGCTACCGCGCGCTGTGGAACGGCCGGGCCCGGATCGCCCAGCGCGCCGGGCTGCACGTGGCGCGGGTCGAGCATCTCCTCAACCGCTACGGCTCCATGACGGAGGAACTGCTCGCCCTCGTCGCCCGCGACCCCTCCCTCGGCGAGCCCCTCACCGGCGCGGACGACTATCTGCGCGCCGAGGTGGTCTACGGCGCCTCGCACGAGGGGGCGCGCCACCTCGACGACATCCTCACCCGCCGGACCCGTATCTCCATCGAGACCTTCGACCGCGGCACCCGCTGCGCCCGCGAGGCGGCCGAGTTGATGGCCGGCGTCCTCGACTGGGACGAGGACCGGATCGCCAAGGAGGTCGAGCACTACGAGAAGCGGGTGGAGGCCGAGCGGGAGTCCCAACTCCAGCCGGACGACCAGACGGCGGACGCGGCGCGGCTGGGCGCGCCGGACATCGTGCCGTCGCGCTAGGCGCTGCTTGCCCGGCGCGGCGGGCGCCCCCCTTCCGCGCCGGCGCCCCGCTTCCGCGCCGGGCGTCGCCCGATGCGCCCGGCGTCGGCCCGCGTCGCCCGGCGTGGCCCCCGCGCCGGGCGTCGCCCTCCGCCGCGCCCCCGCGCCGCGCGGGGAATCCGCCCCGCATCGCCCCTGCCTGTCCGCAAAAAGCCGTCTCCGACCGCTTCTTACGGAACCGAAACCGGATTACCCGCGTCCACACTGGGGCGGCCCGTGGTGGTCAGGGACCATGCCGCCCCCCGGCGCGGGGCCGGGGCTTCCGCACACCCGTGCATGAGGGAGAATAGGGCTCTGCCTGGGGTCCCCCCTGCCGAAGGCCAGGGGAAGGTTGCCCGAGTTGGGCCGGCAGTGCCAGCGTGCCGACCGCCAACTCGGCGCCATCGTTGATTGATTGCAGCGCTGAGGGGATGCATGTCGGAGGCGGAGCAGACGCAGGGCACGACGGGACGCCTCCTCGCCGGGCGCTACCGGCTGGGGGAGGTCCTCGGCCGGGGCGGCATGGGCACGGTGTGGCGCGCGGTCGACGAGACCCTGGGGCGCACGGTCGCGGTCAAGGAACTGCGCTTCTCGAACAGCGTCGACGACGACGAGAAGCAGCGGCTCATCACCCGTACCCTGCGCGAGGCCAAGGCCATCGCCCGGATTCGCAGCAGCGGCGCGGTCACCGTCTACGACGTGGTCAACGAGGACGACCGGCCCTGGATCGTCATGGAGCTCATCGAGGGCTCCTCCCTGGCTGAGGTCATCCGGGAGGCCGGCGGGCTCAACTGGCGGCGCGCGGCGGAGATCGGCCTCGCCGTCCTCGACGTGCTGCGCGCGGCGCACCGCGAGGGCATCCTGCACCGCGATGTGAAGCCGTCCAACGTGCTCATATCCGACGACGGCCGCGTCGTGCTCACCGACTTCGGCATCGCCCAGGTCGAGGGCGACCCCTCGGTCACCTCCACCGGCATGCTCGTGGGCGCCCCCTCGTACATCTCGCCCGAGCGGGCCAGGGGCCAGCGCCCCGGCCCGCCCGCCGACCTGTGGTCGCTCGGCGGCCTCATCTACGCCTGTGTCGAGGGCGTGCCCCCGTACGACAAGGGGTCGGCGATCGCCACGCTGACCGCGGTGATGACCGAGCCGCTGGACCCGCCCCGGAACGCCGGTCCGCTGGAGGAGGTCATCTACGGCCTGCTCGCCAAGGACCCGGCGCAGCGGCTCGCCGACGAGGGCGCGCGGGCGCTGCTCAAGGACGTCCTCAGCCTGCCCGACGACGTGACGCCCCAGCCGCCGGCCGCCGAGCCCACCCGCACGATGGCGATGCCGCCCAAGCCGCCGGTGCTGCCGATCGGGCCGGCCTCGGCCGCCGCGGCGCGCCAGCCCCGGCGCCGCCCCGAGCGCCCGCCGATGGCCCCCGCGGCGCCGGCGATGCCGGCCGCGGCGCGGCTCGCCGACGCCCCCGTGGCGCGGCCCCTGCCGCCCGCCGCCCCGCTCACCGACGTCATACCCCGGCGCACGCTGGTGATCGTGGCCGTCGCCGTGGTGCTGGCCGTGCTCGGCACGGTCCTGGCCATCGCGTTCAGCAGCGACGGCGACGGCGGCGGCAAGTCCGGCGGCGACAAGGCCGCCTCCGGCGGGGCGCAGCCGGGAACGGGCCAGGGCACCGCCGGCCGGTCGGCCGGCAACGACGGCAAGCCGCAGGGGGGCGAGAGCCCCGAGGGCACGACGGGCGGTTCGCCCGGCACGGGGTCCACCGGCTCCGGCGGTTCCGGTGATTCCGGCGGTTCCAGCGGCTCCGGCGGCAAGCCGGGCGCCGGCGGCGCGCTCCCGGCCGGCTACACCCAGGTCTCCGACGACCAGTTCCGCTTCACCATGGCGCTGCCCGAGGGCTGGAAGCGGCACGGCACGGCGGGCGACAACTCCGGTGGCATCTACAGCGGCCGGCCCGGCTCCTTCCCGCGCGTCCAGGTCGACTTCACCTCCGAGCCCGGCACGGACGCCGTGGCCGCCTGGCGCGACGGGGAGCGCGGGGCGCGCTCCTCGATGGGCAACTACACCGGGCTCGGCATCGTTCCGGTGCAGTACCGGGGCTATCCGACGGTGGCCGACTGGTCCTTCGAGCGCGACCAGGGCGGCGAGCGGGTGCGCGTCCTCAACCGCGGGTTCAAGGTCGACGACCAGCGCGGACACGCCATCATGATCACCTGCAAGAAGGACGAGTGGGACGGCGCGGAGTGCCGGACGCTGCGGGACACCGCCTTCGCGACGTTTCAGCCCCGGGGCTGACGCGGTAGCTCCTCTCCGGAGCGGGATGGGCCGAGCGGTCGGCGACGCGCGCCTCGGGCACGTATCGTGAGACCTCGCGGACCGTACGCAACCGCAACGGGCCGGAAAACGACCGGGATTGACTGCTTCGGGCGGTGTGCATCGCGCGTGGTGGTGGGGAGGCGTCGTGGACGACTACGCGGGCCGGGTGCTCGCCGACCGCTACCGCCTGCCGCGGCCGCCCTCCGACGAGTACGACCTCGTGGAGACCCGCGCGTTCGACACGTACAGCGGGCAGGAAGTGATGATCCGGCAGATTCCGCTGCCGGAGGTGGTCGACGCGGAGGTCGTGGAGCCGGAGCGGGGTGACGGCGTCGCCTTCGACGACGACCGCGACGACGGCGGTTTCCGCTTCGGTGGGAGCGGCCCCGGCCGGGGGCCCGGCGGATACGCGGCCGGGGGCGGCGGCGGGGGCGGTGCGACGCGGCGGCCGCGCGACCCGGCGGTGCGGCGCGCGGTCGACGCGGCGACGGCGGCCGCGGCGGTGCCCGACCACCCCCGGCTCGACCAGGTCTTCGACGTCTTCGCCGAGGACGGCAGCCTCTGGATCGTGAGCGAGCTGGTCATGGCGCGGCCGCTGGCCGCGCTGCTCGCCGAGCGGGTGCTCACGCCGCACCGCGCGGCGGAGATCGCGGCGGACGTGCTCACGGCGCTGCGCGCGCTGCACGCCAGCGGCTGGACGCATCGCAACATCACGGCACGGACGGTGCTCGTCTGCGACGACGGCCGGGCGATCCTCACGGGGCTCGCCGCGGGGGCGGCGGAGGAGGCGCTGTGCGGATACGATCCCGTGCCGCGCCCCCCGGACGACGGCCCGCCCGGTGGCCCGCTCCCCCCCGACGAC
>NZ_JBPQTV010000329.1:0-7239 GCF_051386515.1 Streptomyces sp. URMC 123
GGCTGTGGCTGGGACCGGGGCTGGGGGCAGCCGCGATGACGGGTACGGGAGCGGGCGCGGGCGCGGAACCGCCGCCGGGGGACGGTGCGGGACCGCGGCCCGAGGCCGGGGCGGAGCCGTCGCCCGGGACTTCGGAAGCCGGTGCGGGCCCCGGCGTACGGGCCGGGGTCCCGGTCGGCGCCGCCCTCGCCACCGGGGGCGGTGACGGCTCCCTGCTCAGCGTCGTGGCGCGGGTGAACCTGACCACCGGCAGCGGCGAGATCAAGTACGTGAATCCGGTGCGCACCGGCCGGCTGTCGCCGCTGCGCGAGGACAGCCCCACGGTGATCCGGCTGCTCCGGCGGGACGGCGGGCTGCTGGACGAGTACCCGGTGCCGGTCAGGCTGAACTCGGAGCTGCTGCCCAGCGACGACCGGGTGGGCATCGTGGCCGCGCTGATCCCGGCGGCCCCGGCGGCCACGACCGTGGAGCTGCTGATCGCCGGGCGGGTCGTGGACACCTTCCACGGCGGGCCGCCGCCGGCCCCGGTCACCATGGCGTACGCGCCGACGGCCGCGGCGGGCGCGGAGGGCGTCCCGCTGCGGCTGGACCGGCCGCTCCAGGGCAATCAGACCTACGCCGTGCAGGTCAGCGACGACCACGGCGCGACCTGGCGGACGGTCGGGGTGGGCCTGCGGGAGCCCGTGTTCGTGCTCGACCGGACGCGGATCGCCCCGGTCGGGGGCGATCCGGCGACCGGCGGCGGGCCGGGGGACGTGGACGTCCGGGTCATCACGACCAATGGCTTCGTGAGCGTCACGGGGCGCGTCCAGACCTTCCGCGTCTGAGCCGGCCCGCGGGTCAGCCGGCCATCGCGGAGCCGGTCTCCAGCAGCGACTTGAGGTCGCTGAGCACCAGGCTCCAGCCGCCGCCCGCCTCCTTGATCTCGCCGGAGACCATGCCGGCGTGGGCCGGGGCGCCGGTGACGTCGTGGGTCACGGTGAGCGTGCAGACGCCGTCCCGGTCCTCGGCTATCTCGTAGGTCAGGCGCGTCAGGGGCTCGGCGGTCAGCTCCGGCCCGAACAGCATGCGGTACGTCTGCACGAGGCGGCGCGGCTCGTCGACCTCGACGACCTCCCCCTCGATGACCTGCTCCGGCGCGCCGTGCCGCAGCATCTCCTCGCTCGCCAGCGCCCGGAACGTGCCACCGGGCCGCAGGTCGTACTCGACGCGGCTGCCGTAGCCGTACCGCTCCGCCCACTCCGGCTTGGTGATCGCGTCCCAGATCGCCTGGGGCGTGGCCTTGATGTAGATCCGGTGGACCTGCACGGTCCGGCCCTCGGCGGCGGCGTCGGTGGCGGTGTTGGTGTTGGTGTTGGTGGTCATGGATTCCCCTCCAGCTCGTTCTTGAGCTCGGTGAGCGCCGTCACCCGGCGCTCGGTGTATTTGTCGATCCATCGATCGTGGATCTGCCGGATCGGCACCGCGTTCAGGAAGTGCAGCTTCTCCCGCCCCGACTTCCGTGCGACGACGAGCCCCGCCTCCTCGAGCACCTTCAGATGCTTCATGACGCCGAAGCGGGTCATCTCCACCTCGGCCTCGAGCTCCGTCAGCGTGCGCCCGTCCCGCGCGAACAGCAGATCCAGCAGAAAGCGTCGCGTCGGATCGGCCAGTGCCTTGAACACGCGGTCCTCATCCGTCACACCATGAGAATAGGTGACCAGATGGTCACATGTAAAGTTGAGGACGCACGTGCCGTGTCCGCGCGGGTGCCGGCCCGGGGGCGCCGCGACCACCCCCGTGGAAACGACCGCGCCCCGCCCACCCGGTGAGGGGTGGACGGGACGCGGTCGTACGGGCCGGGCTGGCGGCCGGAGGGTGCGCGGGGGCGCCGAGGGGTGCCCGGGGCCGTTACGGCGCCGGCGTCTCCGCCTGGCGCAGCTCGGCCTCGCGCTGGGTGCGGGCGACCCGGCCGCGGACGAGGAACCAGCCGCCGACCAGGGCCGCCACGATCAGCGGCAGGCACAGCACCGTGGTGCGGCCCGGGCCCTCGTCGGCCGCCATCAGACCGAGCACACCGGCGAGGAAGACCAGCGTGACGATCTGGGTGTACGGGGCCCAGGGCAGCTGGTAGCTCGGGCGGGTGACCCGGCCGTCCTGCGAGCGGCGCCAGAACAGCAGCGAGCAGACCATGATCATGCCCCAGGTGCCGATGATGCCGATCGCGGCGAAGTTCAGCACGATCTCGAAGGCGTCCGCCGGGACGACGAAGTTCAGGCCGACGCCCAGCACGCAGAAGAAGGCGGTGAGCAGGATGCCGCCGTAGGGCACCTGGCCCTTGTTCATGCGGCCGGTGAACTTCGGCGCCGAGCCCGACATGGCCATCGAGCGCAGGATGCGGCCGGTGGAGTAGAGGCCGGAGTTCAGGCTGGAGAGCGCCGCGGTGAGGACGACGAGGTTCATCACGCCGGCCGCGTACGGGACGCCGATCTTCGACAGGACGGTGACGAAGGGGCTCTCGTCGCCGGTGAAGGCGGTGTACGGCAGCAGCAGGGCGAGCAGGATGACCGAGCCGACGTAGAAGAGGCCGACCCGCCACATGATCGAGTTGATCGCCTTCGGCATGATCTTCTCGGGGTTCTTGGTCTCGCCCGCGGCGACACCGCACAGCTCGACCGAGGCGTAGGCGAAGACGACACCCTGGATGACCAGCAGCATCGGCATCACACCGGCCGGGAAGACGCCGCCGTTGTCGAGGATGTTGGACAGGCCCGGGGTGGTGCCGCCGACGTCGTTCTGGCTGACCAGCAGGAAGATGCCGATGGCCATGAAGGCGACGAGCGCGCCGACCTTGATGATCGCGAACCAGAACTCCATCTCGCCGAAGTACTTCACCGAGATGAGGTTCACGGCGAGGACGACCGCGAGGGCGATCAGGGCGAGCACCCACTGGGGAATGTCGCTGAACATTCCCCAGTAATGGGTGTAGGTGGCGACGGCCGTGATGTCGGCGATACCGGTCGTGGCCCAGTTCAGGAAGTAGAGCCAGCCGGCGGTGAAGGCGCCCTTCTCCCCCATGAACTCACGGGCGTAACTGACGAACGCGCCGGAGGACGGGCGGTACAGGACCAGCTCGCCGAGGGCACGGACGACGAAGAAGGCGAAGATGCCACAGACCGCGTAGGCGATGAAGAGAGAGGGCCCCGCGTTGGCGAGGCGGCCGCCGGCACCGAGGAAGAGGCCGGTGCCGATCGCCCCGCCGATGGCGATCATGTTGACGTGGCGGGACTTGAGATCCTTGCTGTACCCCGCGTCGCCGGCGTCGACGTGCCGTGACGCCGTGGGGGGAGCGGGTGCCTCGGACGCGGTGTCGGCCGCAGTGAGGGTGCGGTCACTCATGTGTGTCTTGGCCTTCTTTGGAGGGGTGAGCAGGACCGGGCCACGCTCGGACCCCGGCGGGGACGCCGGTTTCCGCGCTGGTCGGAAGGTATGGACGGGGTGGGGTGGACTCCTGCTCCCGTCTGCCGGCCGGCCGGAGAGCCCGGGCGGAGGCAGCGCTGGATCGAGGTCGTCCTGAGTACGGCGTGGGGGCCCCACGGGGGTTCCCGCGCGAAGAACCCCGGCGCGCTCAGGCGCCCCGAGGCGACTTACGCCGGTACGGACCCGGAGCGTGGCTCCCGGTCGGACCGCTCACCGCGGGATAAGGGCCGTCGCCGGCCCGGGAGGCGATGCGGCACTACGCCTGCGGAGCGCGCCGCGCCTCCCGTGCGCCAGACAGGGTCGCCCTGGGGCGCTCGCACCCCGGGGCATGACGGAGCGCCGTTTCGCCGGCGCTCCCGCGCCGCGTCGCTCCGTCGACTGTCTGACAAGTCCATGCGGTGAATGGTGAGAGGCGCGCAAGGGCGTCGTCAAGACTTTACGGATAATTGACATTCCCAGGTGGGAGCGCTAGCCGCCGCCCATTCCCGCCCGAGCGAGCGCGACGGGCCCGTGATTACGGGCCCCTCGAACGCACCGTATCGAGACGGTGACTTTGCGAAATGAAGGCTTTTTCTTTTTTCCTGTCAGCTCGGTAACCGGTGCTCGCGGCAGCACCGGTTACCGGCGGAAAGTCCCGCTCAGTCGCCGAACGCCAGCCGGATGCCGAATCCGGCGATCACCGCACCGCTGACGCGGTCGAGGGCCCGGCGCACGGCGGGGCGGCTCAGCCCGCCGCGGAGGGCGTGGGCACAGGCGATCAGCACGCCGAACCAGATCAGCCCGATCAGGACGTGGATGCCGCTCAGCAGCGTCCCGACGATCACATGGGAGGCGTCGGCCGGGATGAACTGTGGAAGGACGGCCACATAGAAGGCGCCGACCTTGGGGTTGAGCAGGTTGGTCGTGACGCCCTGACGCCAGCCGGCGCGGAGGGCGCCTCGGGGGCCGGGGGCGGCGGGAGCGGTGGCGGCAGTGGCGGCGGTGGTGATTCCGGGGTCGGAGGCCGCGGCGGTGGATGCGGTCGGGGTCGCCGCGGGGGCGCCCGGCTCGCCGCCGGGCGAGCGGCGCCGGGCGGCCATGAGGATGCGGACCCCCATCCACACCAGATACGCGGCTCCGGCCCAGCGGAGCACCTCGTACGCCAGGTGGGAGGCCGTGAGCAGCGCGGTCACACCGAGGGAGGTCAGCACGCCCCAGGTGAGGGCGCCGGTCTGTATCCCGAGCACCACGCCCCAGGCGGCCCGGCGGCGCCCGACCACGGCGGTGCGCAGCACGAGAGCGGTGTCCAGGCCGGGGGTGAGCGTGAGCAGTCCCACGACGAGAAGGAAGGACCACAGGTCGGTCGAGTTGATCATGTACGAGGACTGTAGCGGTGCGGCGCGCCGAACGGCGACATCCTGCCCGATATCGGGCAGATGGCGGGACATCGGCAGCGCCACGGATCGGTGTCACCTCCGTCGCCCCCAAGGTCTACAAGGCCGTGCTGGCGCTCGACGCCGCTGCCCGGGAGGGACTAAACCCGGTCCTGCTGGAACTGGTGCAGATCCGGGCCTCCCAGATCAACCGGTGCGCGTACTGCATCGACTACCACGTCGGGGACGCGCGCAGGGCGGGCGAGAGCGAGGACCGGCTCCACCAGCTCAGCGCCTGGGAGGAGTCCAGTCTCTACACCGCGAAGGAGCGGGCCGCGCTGGCGCTCACGGAGGCCGTCACCCGACTGCCCGGCGGCGTGCCGGACCGGGTGTACGACGAAGCCGCCCAGCACTTCGAGGAGAAGGAGCTGGCCCAGCTCATCGCGCTGATCTTCACGGTCAACACGTGGAACCGGATGAACGTCACCACGCGCAAGACGCCGGGCACGCCCTGAGCACCGGCCCGTCCGCGGCCGCCAACCTCGCAGGTCGGCAACGGGCCGGTCAGTGAACGGGCAGGGGAGCGTTCGGGTCAGGAGCCTGCGGGCGTGGCGTAGCCCCCGTAGCCGACCCAGTCGAGGAACACGCAGGGCTCGTCCCCGAGCACCCAGGCGTCATGGCCCGGCGCGACCCGCAGGAAGTCGCCGGGCCCGGCCTCTCCCGACTCACCGTCGTTCATGACGATCTTCAGGCGGCCGCTGACGACGTACCCCGTGTGCGCGGCCTCGCAACTGTCGGTCCCGGCGATGGGCTTGACGTGCTTGGACCACTGCCAGCCCGGTTCGAAGACCGCGCGCCCCACCGGTCCCCGCTCGGTGGTGAACAGATCGAGCCTGCCCTTGCCGTCCTCGAACGGACGGGTCTCGTCCGCGGAGTCGAAGTTCTTGCATACGATTCCGGCCATGTCATCCGCCTCCCGGCGGCGAGCGTTCGGGCCCCGAGTCCACTTCCAGGCTACGCCGGGCGGGGGCGCGTACGGCAGGGTCACATGCCGCGGAAACGCCCGGCAGGCAGCGGGCCGGGGCGCCCCGCCGTGGATCACAGCGCCCCGTACACCGCCTCGATCAGGGCCGTCTTCCGGGGGTCGTCGGCGACCCGGGTGCCCATCC
Organism: Streptomyces sp. URMC 123; assembly: GCF_051386515.1. Lineage (NCBI taxonomy): Bacteria > Bacillati > Actinomycetota > Actinomycetes > Kitasatosporales > Streptomycetaceae > Streptomyces > Streptomyces sp. URMC 123. The sequence continues at coordinate 5,981 of NZ_JBPQTV010000329.1, forward strand.
TGTTCATGACATAGCCGATGCCGAGCCGGGCCTCCGGGTCGGCCAGCCCGAAGGACCCGCCGTAGCCGTCGTGGCCGAAGGCCCGCGGGTTGGGCCCGTACGAGCCGCGCCGGCCGCTCAGCCAGCAGCCCAGGCCCAGCTCCGTCTCCCCGCCGAAGGCCGCGCCGAGGACGAGGTCGACGCAGGCGCCCTGCCCCTGCCGGACCCGCTCGACGGCGGCGGGGCCGAGCGGTCCGCCCGGCGCGCCGGCCAGCAGGGCGTAGAGCTGGGCGACCGCGCGGGCCGTGCCGTGGCCGTTGACGGCGGGGAGCTCCGCCCGCCGCCACGGCCCGGTGTTGGTGTCGGCACCGAGGAGGGGATTGGCGAGGGCCGCCCGCGCCATCGGCGACGCCTGGGCGAAGAGGGCCGCCCGTTCGCCGCTCGGATCGCGCGGCGGGAGCACGACCTCGGCGACCCTGCCGTCCTCCGTGGGCGGCAGCCCGATGGCGAAGTCGATGCCCAGGGGCTCGGTCACCCGCTTGCGGAGGCAGTCGCCGGGACTGCTGCCGACGATGCGCCGGATGACCTCGCCCACCAGGAATCCGTAGGTGAGGGCGTGGTAGCCGGATCGGGTGCCCGGCTCCCACCACGGCTCGGTGGCCGCGAGCCGGGCGGCCACACCGTCCCAGTCGTAGAGGTCCGTGACGCTCACCGGCTCGCGGAACGCCGCCAGGCCGGCGCGGTGCGACAGCAGGTGGCGTACGGGGATCGCCTCCTTGCCCGCCGCGCCGAACTCCGGCCAGTAGTGGGTGACCGGCGCGTCGAGGTCCAGCAAACCCTCCTCCACCAGGATCTGGGCCAGCAGCGCCACGACGCCCTTGGTCGTCGACCAGACGTTCACGAGGGTGTCCCGCCGCCACTCGCGGGTGCGACCGGGGTCCGCCCAGCCGCCCCACAGGTCGACCACCGGTTCGCCGCCCACGGTCACGCACACGGCGGCACCGAGTTCGCCCCGGGCGGTGAAGTTCTCGATGAACGCGGCACGGACCGCCTCGAACGGTGCCGCGCAGTGCCCCTGAAGGTCGGTCACGCCCCTCACCCTCCCGCTCCCTCGCCCACCGGCGCCGACCACGGAGCAGCCGAGCTGTCGGACCTCGCCCGGGAGGCACCGGTTCCCCGGGCGCGGGACGCCGATGGTACGGGCCGGGGGGACGGCGGAGAAGGGCGCCGACGGCCCGTCGGCCACCCGTCGTACGTTCGCCCGCCACCCCGCCGTACGC
>NZ_JBPQTV010000330.1:0-7185 GCF_051386515.1 Streptomyces sp. URMC 123
GGATACGTGCTCGGCGGGGTGGATCGCCCGCCCCGTCACTGTCTACCCCGCGCCGGGCGTGATCCCGCTGGAGATCGCCGCCTCGTACCGGGCCCGGACCCGCGGCCTGCTCGGCCGCGACGGCATCGAGGGCGCGCTGCTGCTGACCCCGGCGAGCGGGGTGCACACCTTCCGGATGGGGTTCGCGATCGACGTGGCGTATCTCGACCGGCGGCTCACGGTGCTGGCGGTCACCACGATGTGCCCGGGGCGGCTGGGGCTGCCCCGGCCGCGCGCCCGCCATGTGCTGGAGGCGGCGGCCGGCGCGATGGCCGGCTGGGGGCTGCGGCCGGGCGTCCGGGTCGAGATCACCGATGGCTGAGCGATGCCGGGCCGCGCCGTGGCGGTCCTGCCACAACCTCCGGGAACCCGTCGACAATCGTGCGGTTACCGCTGCCGTCGTGTGCCGGGTGTGCAACCGCCGTACTGCGGAAACGCTTTCGCTGGGCATGGGGCTCACATGATCTTCGGCGACCTCCCCATCTGCACGGAACCACAGCGCTGGATGCGCGAGCAGCACGGCGTCGTCACCAGGGAGCAACTGGCGCGGGTCGGCGTGCCGCAGAGCACCGCCGGCCACCGCGCCCGCCCGGACGGGCCCTGGCAACGGCCGCTGCCGCGCGTCTATGTGCTGCACTCGGCGCCCCTGACGTGGCAGCAGCGGCTGCAGAGCGCCCTGCTGTACAGCAGGGGGATGCTCACCGGCCCGGCGGCCCTCGCGCTGTACCGGCTGCGCCACGCGCTGGACCGGCACACCCTGACCACGGTGGACGTGCTCACCGCCGATGACAGCGGGGTGCGCGACGCCGGCTTCGTCCGCGTGCACCGGACCCGGCGGCTGCCCGCCCCGCGCCGGGTGGAGGGCTTCGCGTGCGCGCCGCTGCCCCGGGCGCTGGCGGACGCCGTACGCGGCCGGGCGGACGCCGGCCACAACCGGGCGCTGCTGCTGGAGGCGGTGCGCTCCCGCCGGGTGGGCCCCGACGAGCTGCGCCGGACGCTGGCGGGGGTACGTGCCTCCCGCTGCCCCGGAGTGGCCGAGGTGCAGGCGGAGATCAGCGCCGGGCTGCGCTCCGTGGCGACGGGCCGGGCCCGGCAACTGCTGCGGGCGCACGGCGTACGGGAGCCGCTGTGGAGCCCCCGGTTGCTGACGGCGGAGGGCGAACTCGCCGCGGTGCCGGACGCGTACTGGCCGCACGCGGGGGTGGTGTGGGACATCGACGCCCGGGAGTGGCACTTGACGGACGAGGCGCGCGAGGCGGAGCTGGAGCGGCGGGCGCGCCTGGCCGAGCTGGGGCTGACGGTGCTGACCATCACCCCCGACGCGCTGCGGGACGACCGCGAGGAGGTCGTCCGCGCCCTCCGCGACGCGCTGTCCCGGGGCGCGGCGGGAACGCCGCCGTGGTTCCGGGTCGAACAGTCCGGCGCGGGGGGACCGGGGGAATTCGGGAGATCCGGGAAGTAGCGCCTCATTCTCCCGCTTTCCACGGTGCGCGCCCGCGCGATCACCCACGGTGCGAAGAATGGGGAAAACGACGGTGGGCATCTCCTTTTTCCTGTGGTATTGAGGGCGCGGAACTCCCCGGCCCACCATGGGACCCATTCACGGAAAAGTCGGATATCGCGGCGCGGTGGGCGCCTCTTGCCGACGCTCGATGTCCGAACTCCCTGTTAAATTCCCGTCAGCGCACGGGGCGGCACCTTTGAGCCGCCCCGGGGCGCGCGCAGAGGACGGACGAACGGGGAGACGGGTCATGAGGGTCACCGAGCCACCGGAGAGTTGGGCGCCCTATCTGGGAACGGCCCTGTCCGCCGCGGCGGACGGGCGCGACGGCGCCCGGATGACGCTCGCCTCCGCCGGGAAGGACGGCGGGGCCGGCAAGGAGGACCTCGCGATCAGCGGCGGCCCCTGGACCGGTGCGTCGGGGGTCGCCGAGTCGATACGCAACTCGCAGAAGGAGGGCATGACCCGGCTGTCCACCGGCCACGACGGCTTCGCCGGCGGCACCGCGGGGTTCGACAGCGCCACGGCGCTCGGCGAGATCCGCAGCGGCTGGAACGACCGGCTGAAATCCGTGCACGACGAATGCGACAGCCTGATCGGCGCGCTCAGGTCCGCCGGCAAGGAATTCGGCGAGGTCGACAAGGGCGTCAAGGCCGACCTCGACAGGATCAGGAAATCCAGCATCGACGACTACGGCAAGCGGAACAATACGGCGGCCACGCCGTCCGCCGAAGCGGCGCGGGGGAACTGACGCATGGTGACCTGGCAGCAGCTGCGGGACCTCAAGCGCACGGAGTTCGAGGAGGCGGCCGACGGCTGGGGCGAGATCAGCAATCGGGCCGGCGCCAACAAGGACCGGGTCGACAGGGAGATGCTCGCCAAGATCCGGCATACCCAGAAGGGCGACACGGCGAACAAGGCCATCGCCCGGCTCCAGAAGCTGAGCGACAATTTCCATTACATCTCCGTCGAATGCGGACTCATTCGCACCGCGCTCAACGGGTTGGCCGCCGAACTCGCCGAACCGCAACGAAAACTCAAGTCCGCCATCGAACGGGCCGCCGAGCTGAAGTTCACCATCGAGGCCAACGGCCGGGTGAAGTACCCGGCCACCTCCCCGTACGCCCCGGATCTCGACGGGGTGGGCGAGCAGGACAACAACCCGCCGCGGCTGCCGGCCCAGAACGCCGACCCCAACCAGGGCAAGGCCCAGGCGATCGCCGACGACATCCACGCCGCCGTCACCGAGGCCACCCGGATCGACGCCGAGTACGCGCCGGTGCTGCGCAAACTGAAGACCACCGGCGGTCTGGAGATCACCGCGGAGATGTGGGTCGACGCGCGCAACGACATGCAGTCGGTGCGGGACGCGGCGGGCGACCAGTTCAAGGAGAAGGACATCCCCAAGGGGAAGTCCCCGGCCGACAACGCGGCGTGGTGGAAGGGCCTGACGGAGGAGCAGCGCGCGGAGTACGTCTCGCTCTATCCCGACTCCATCGGCAAGCTCGACGGGCTGCCGTCCGCCGTGCGGGACGACGCCAACCGCATCGTGTTCACCGAGGCGCACGCGAAGGTCCAGCAGGACATCGCCGCCATCGGGCCCGAGCCGCAGCGCTACAAGGCCAGCGGCAAGGAGTACCCCAAGGTCGTCGAGACGGACGAGTGGCGGGCGTGGAACGAGAAGCGCAAGCGGATCGACCCGGACGACAACCGCCACAAGCTCGACGGCATCATGAACGACATCGAGGCCCGGTTCGCCCTGACCGGCAAGGACGGCCTGCCGGAGGCGTACCTGCTGGGCTTCAGCACGGAGGGGAACGGCCGCTCCATCATCGCCAACGGCAACCCGGACACGGCCGCGCACACGGCCGTCTTCGTGCCCGGCACGTACACCGAACTGTCGAAGACGGAGCAGTACACCAAGCACATGGTGAATCTGTGGCGGGAGAGCAACGCGCTCTCCCCCGGCGAGAACGTCTCGACCATCACCTGGATCGGCTACGACGCGCCGCAGAGCATCGTCCCGGCGGCGATGTCCAAGTCGTACGCGGAGGACGCCGCGCCGCACCTGACCCGGTTCCTCGACGGGCTCCAGACCTCCCAGGGCGGCGCGGACGCCAGCCATACGACCGTGATCGGCCACAGCTACGGCAGTACGGTCGTCGGCAAGGCGTCGCTGGAGGACGGCAAGCTGGCGGCCGACGACATCGTGGCGGCGGGCAGCCCCGGCATGCTCGTGGGCCACGCCGACGACCTGGACGTGGGCAAGGACCACGTCTGGGCGGAGGCGGCCGGCTTCCTCGACGACCAGGTGCCGACCGGCGGAAAGCTCGCCGGGCTCGGCGGCGACAGCGACCTCACCCCCTGGGTGGAGTGGCTCCCCTTCGGCTACGCCTGGTCGTCGAACGTACCCTCGGACGAGGACTTCGGGGGGCACGTGATGAAGAACGACGCCAACGACCACGGTGACTACTGGAGACCGGGAAGCGTGAGCATGAAGAACCAGGCCCGGGTCGTCACCGGGAACTACGGGGACGTCGAGCATGAGTAGCCCGGGGCCGCGGGTCCTCGACGACCGCGCCCGCCCGACCCATGCCGTCGGCCGGGCGCGCGCCGGGCGACCGACCCGCACCGGGCGACCGCTCGCCCGCAGACTGCCGACGCTCCTGGTGGCGGCGGCGACGGCCATGACCTCGATGATGGGATGCACAGCCATGCAGGAGAAGAAGGGGCTCTCCTACACGCCGGAGGTCCGCGGCGTCGACGAGGCGCGCACGGCGACGAAGCGGGTCTCCAGCGATCTGCTGGACATGACCGGCGTCAAGGCGAAGGTCACGGAGCCCGGCCCCGGCGTCGCGTACTGCGAGGACGAACCGGACCGCAAGGACCTTTACGTCCTGCGGCACCCGTGGTCCCTCTACGGCGTGCCGAAGGAGACCCTGGAGGAGGGCATGCGGCGCCTGCACGAGGAACTGCCCAGGAAGGGCTGGAAGATCCTCAAGGACGGCAAGGACAGCAGCCCCAACCAGAACTGGAACATCCTCGCGGAGAACCAGCAGCTCCGGCACTCGGCGGACATCACGCTGATGCGGCGCGACGCGGGCAAGCAGCCCCTGCTCTCCGTGGTCGTCGTCTCCGCCTGCTTCCAGGCGCCCGAGGGCACGGACCTGGGCAAGGAGTACTGACGGCGCCCACCGCCGAGGCCGTCAGCGGCCGCCCGCGCGCTGGGAGGGGGGCGAGGCGGCCGCGGCCGGGCGGGGGAAGGTGACCTCCACGCGGCGGTTCTTCTTGCGGCCCTCCTCCGTGGCGTTGTCCGCGATGGGGTACTGCTCGCCGTAGCCCCGCACCTCGTACGTGATGGACGCGCCGAGCTTCCTGGAGAGCTCCTGCTGGACCGCGTTGGCGCGGGCCTTGGAGAGGTCGTCCCCGTGGGACGCCGAGCCGAGGTTGTCGGTGAAGCCGAAGACGCGTACGCGGTCGGCGTTCTGCCTGGTGATCTCCGCCGCGATCGTCTCGATCCGGGCCTTCGCCTCGGGCCCGAGCTTGGCGCTGTCCATGTCGAAGAGCACCTCGGCCTGGAGGGCGAAGGTCACGTTCGCGTTGGTGTCCTCCCGGCGTTCCTCGCCGCCGTCCGACTCGACGATCGACTTGATGTTCAGCACCTTGCCGGGGGCGAGGGTGGCGCCGTCGACCATCTTCAGGTCGGGGTCCTTGGGGTCGATCGCCACGGGCGGCGTCCCGGCCTCGGCGATGCCGGGTGGGTCCTCGGCGGGCACGGCGTGGGCCGCGGTGGCCGCGGCGAGGGGCCACGCCAGCGCGGTGGTCGCCGCCACGGCGAGCGCGAGGGCCCACGGGGCGGGGCGGGCGGTGGGTGTCGTCATGGCCGAGTCATCCCTTGATCTCGATGGAGACCGTGGGCATGGTGGGCAGGGTGAAGTCCACCTCGGTGACGCTCGCCGGCGGCGCCGGGAACTGGGCGAAGACCGGCCGGCTCTCATTGGGCTTGATCCCCGCGAGCCCCGTGCTGCACAGGCACTCCCCCGACGTGTCCCGCAGGACGAGATAGCGCTTCTTTCCGGCCTTGTCGACCAGCGAGGCCCCGGAGAGGGAGGACTTCGACTTCATCTCCGTCTCGGACGAGCGCCAGTTGATGGCGGTGAAGGGCTTGCTGCCACGGTTGGTGACGGAGCCCTGCACGGTCACGAAGCCGCCGGAGTCCCGTACCGCGGAGTGCAGCGTGAGGACGACGCCGTCGGGGCCCTTGAGCTCTCCGATGGTGGCGGAGGGCTCCGGGGCCGCCTCGTCGCTCCCGGCCGCCTTCTGCTGCTGGGAGCCCTTGGCCGCGGCGGGGTCGGCCTTGCGGTCGCCGTCACCACTGCCGCCGTCGCCGCAGCCGGCCACGGTGAGGGCCAGTCCGGCCGCGAGCGCGGTGATCGCGAGGCTGCTCCGCGACACCGACATCTTCCGGATGCTCATGTGCGGGGTCCTTAATCGTTCGCTGGGTGGCTGTCTGTCGGTGACCGGCCCGGGGGCCGCGGCTATTGGGCGAGCCCGACGGAGTACAACTCGTCGGCCTCCGGGAAGGCGGTGAGATCCTCCGGGTCGAGGACGAGGTCCTCGCCGTCGCAGCGCAGTTCGAGCGGGCCGCCGCCGTCCGGCGCCTCGCCCTCCCCGCTGCCGGGTTCCGGCGCGTCGGGATCGACCGCACACAGGGGCTCGACCACCGCCGTGGCACTGGCCGTGGCGTGACTGGTCTTCGTCGCCGGGATCACCGAGTCCCCCACCGGCTGCAGCGTCCGCACCCGTACGGGAAAGACGCGCGCCCCCGCGTTCGGCTGACAGGTCATGACGCTCGCGCCGTTCTTGCCGGCGAAGGTGTCCGCGGCCGCGCACACGCCCCCCGTATCGGCTCCCAGCCCGTCCAGCAGCCCCTGCCAGGGGGTGCCCTCCTGGAGCGCTCGCAGGAAGTCCGCGCGCAGGGCGTCCCGGTACTCCTGGGCGGCGGCGAGGGCGGCCGCGTCCGCCGCCGACTGCGCCTCGTTGCGGGTGGCCGCCGCCATGCCGACCGCGAAATAGGCGAGAGCCAGGAAGAGCAGCCCCGCCACCGCGGTGATGTAGACGGGGAACGCCTGTCCGGCGTCGGCGGGCCCACGCCCGCTCCTCGGGCCGATCAGCCGCCGGTGACCTGGGCGATCTGATTGGTGATCGCGGCGGCGATCACGCCGCCGAAGTCCGTGGTCGTCAGCACGAGGATGATCGCCACGACCACGGCGATCACCCCCAGGTACTCGACGGACGTCTGCCCACCGTCTCCCCCCAAAACGCGTCGCATCCGCACGCATTCCTTCCGCAGGCCCTGCGACATCCTGGTCCCCTCCGTGGGCGGGAGTTCCGCCGTGGTCGGTCGAGTCGGCCCCCGTGGCGCCCCGGTGGCGGGCGCCGCGTTCCGGGGCGACACGCCGTGAGGCATCAGAAAAGTACGCCGAAAGACCGCCACCGGAACAGAGCGCGCGGTCAAAGTGACCCTGGTATTCACGGAGTTGACGCCCCATGGCCCCATTGCGCACCACGCGCCCCACCGGCCCCTTCAGGATTGCCCGGCGCATCCGTGTCACCGCGTCACCCCTCGCCCAGCCCTGTCGCCC